>NZ_PZKQ01000081.1:0-23495 GCF_003046645.1 Escherichia sp. MOD1-EC6475
AAGCCGGTTTTTGATTGATGGCAAAGTGCCTGTGTTTATGCCGGATGCGGCATGAATGCCTTATCCGGCCTACAAAACCATTCAAATTCAATGAATTAAAAAATAATGTAGGCCTGATAAGCGCAGCGCATCAGGCAATTTTTGCGTTTGACATCAGTCTCAAACCGGCTCCTGACAGAGCCGGTTTTTGTTATCTGTCTTAACGCACCATGCAAGGACGCTTGTTATCGAACGTCCAGCCTGGGATCAGGTACTGCATTCCCATCGCATCATCACGCGCGCCAAGCCCGTGTTTCTGATACAGCTCGTGCGCTTTCATCACCTGATCCATATCGATTTCTACACCCAGCCCCGGTTTTTCCGGCACTTGAACCAAACCACCTTTGATCTCAAACGGTTCTTTGGTCAGGCGCTGATTACCTTCCTGCCAGATCCAGTGTGTATCAATCGCAGTGATTTTACCCGGTGCGGCGGCTGCAACATGGGTAAACATCGCAAGGGAAATATCGAAGTGGTTGTTGGAGTGTGAACCCCAGGTCAGGCCAAATTCATGGCACATCTGCGCCACTCGCACTGAACCTTGCATCGTCCAGAAATGCGGGTCTGCCAGCGGGATATCGACTGATTGCAGGGAGAGCGTATGGCCCATCTGCCGCCAGTCGGTGGCGATCATGTTGGTTGCGGTTGGCAGGCCAGTTGCGCGACGGAACTCCGCCATTACTTCACGCCCAGAGAAACCTTGCTCCGCACCGCACGGATCTTCTGCATAAGCCAGCGAACCTTTCAGATATTTACCAATTTTAATCGCTTCGTTCAGCGACCAGGCACCGTTAGGATCGAGGGTAATGCGCGCCTGCGGGAAGCGTTTCGCCAGTGCCACGATAGATTCGGCTTCTTCTTCCCCGGCCAGTACACCGCCCTTCAGTTTGAAATCATTAAAGCCATATTTTTCATATGCTGCCTCCGCCAGGCGCACTACCGCATCCGGAGTCATCGCTTCTTCGTGACGCAGGCGATACCAGTCGCATGAGTCATCCGGCTGGCTTTGATACGGCAGCGGTGTAGCGTTGCGATTACCCACAAAGAACAGATAGCCCAGCATTTCGACTTCGCTACGCTGTTGACCATCGCCCAGCAGCGACGCCACGTTAACCCCCAGATGCTGCCCCAGCAGATCCAGCATTGCTGCTTCAATTCCAGTCACCACATGAATCGTGGTACGCAAATCAAATGTCTGTAAGCCCCGCCCGCCAGCATCACGATCGGCAAACGTGTTACGCACCAGCGTCAGAACGTTTTTGTACTCGCCGAGGGTTTTACCCACCACAAGCGGAATCGCATCTTCCAGCGTTTTACGGATTTTCTCACCGCCGGGAATTTCCCCTACGCCGGTGTGACCGGAGTTATCTTTGATGATCACAATATTACGCGTGAAGAACGGCGCGTGTGCGCCACTCAGGTTCATCAGCATACTGTCGTGACCCGCAACCGGAATTACCTGCATTTCAGTAACAACGGGCGTCGTAAATTGAGAACTCATGTTTATGTCCTTATTCAGAATCAATGACGGCCGAAAACGGGACGTTTACGGTCAGAAATTCAGGAGCCGGGATGTTTGAAATCGGGGTTATCATCTTATTTTCCCGCGACAGGTTTCAGCTCAATACGCTTGATATCACCCACCAGCACCAGATAACTCAGTACCGCGATTAAGGCATGAACCCCAACGTAAATCAGCGCCCCATTAAAGGAGCCCGTCGTGCCAACGATATAACCAATTGCGATAGGTGTGACGATGCCAGAAATGTTACCGAACATGTTGAACAGGCCACCGGAAAGACCGCTGATCTCTTTTGGCGCGGTATCTGCCATTACAGCCCAACCCAGCGCCCCGATGCCCTTACCGAAGAAGGCCAGCGCCATAAAGCCGATGATCATCCACTCAACGTTGACGTAGTTACAGAACACCATCACCATCGACAGCAACATGCCCATCACGATCGGCGTTTTACGCGCAATGTTCAGCGACCCCGTGCGACGCATCAGCCAGTCGGAAATAATCCCACCCAGCACACCGCCGATAAAACCGCAAACCGCCGGAACAGATGCAACAAACCCCGCTTTCAGAATCGACATCCCGCGCGCCTGCACCAGATAAACCGGAAACCAGGTGATAAAGAAGTAAGTCATAGCGTTGATACAATACTGACCAATATAAACGCCGATCATCATCCGCGAACCTAGCAACTGTTTGATTTGCCCCCACTTCACGCTGAACGGCACTTTAATTTTGGTGTTTTGCTGATCCATATTGATAAGCGCACCGCCCGCAGCAATGTAGTCCAGCTCTTTCTGATTTACGCCCGGATGTTGATTTGGCTCGTGGATGACTTTCAACCAGATAAAGCTGATGACAATGCCCAGACCGCCCATAAAGAAGAAAACGTGTGACCAGCCCACTTCATGAGTCAGCCAGCCCATAATCGGCGCGAAGATAACCGTCGCAAAGTATTGTGCAGAGTTAAAAATCGACACTGCCGTTCCTCTTTCCTGCGCCGGAAACCAGGCCGCTACAATACGACTGTTACCGGGGAAAGATGGCGCTTCAGCAAGCCCGACCAGGAAGCGCAGCGTAAACAGGGCAACGATAATGCCAAATCCACTAAAGATATCGACAAAGCCTTGCAGCAAGGTAAACATCGACCAGATAAAGATCGACCAGAAGTAGACGCGTTTTGAACCAAAGCGATCCAGCAACCAGCCGCCAGGGATCTGCCCTATTACATAAGCCCATGAGAAAGCAGAGAACACATAGCCCATTCCCACTGGATCAAGGCCGATATCTTTGGCCATTTCCGAACCGGCGATAGAGAGTGTAGCGCGGTCGCCGTAGTTGAAGGATGTGACGATAAACAACATCACCACTATCCAGTAACGAGCATTAGTGCGTTTTTCCACACTACTCGCAGCCTGACTTAAAGAACTCATTGTTGCACTCCTGAAAATTCGCGTTAGCCACGCTCACTCTGGACTGCAATACCGCCAGGAAATCAGAGGTGACGTAGGGTGTTTTTTGCCGTTTTTATAGGTCGTTCGCCGAATGCGGCGCGTGTTTATATCTGGCATCAGCAGTATAAAAAGCGCGCCATAGCGGCTCACCGTGCAACAACACAACATTAATGCGTTCAATGAGGCTCGATTTTGGCATTAGCCCTGGACGGTGGAATCAACTTCACGGAAATGAAAACAAGAACAAGAAAGGAAGGGTTATAACGGAGAAATAAAGAAGAGTATGAAATGGATCGCTTGACTCCAGGCAAACGCCAGTAAAAAACCGTCACATTTGCGAGTTTTTACTGGCATTTGCCTGAAAGGATTCGATTCAGTTTGCTTAAAACGGCAATTTGTCAGGACAACAGCGTGCCCCACTGTTCGACCCACGGGTTTGATTCCGTTTCAGGTTCCGGGTGCTCACTGGCGTCAATCAGCAGCATTTCCCCTATCCGCTGCGCACTCTGTTCCTGCAACAACGCATCGAACTGTTTGCCGCCATTGCAGAAATTCACATAACTACTGTCGCCGAGCGCAATCACGCCATAACGCAGATTCGGCTGAAAACCGAGACTATCTTTGATTCCCTGAAAGAGCGGCACAATGCTGTCAGGAAGGTCGCCTTGCCCGGTCGTGGACGTAACCACCAGCACGAACTTGTCCTGATAGGGCAGCCAGTCGCTTAATTCTGGATCTTCAAACACCGTTGCTTTGTGACCCTGCGCGGTCAAAATTGCTTCCGCCTCTTCCGCCACTAACAGCGAGTTTCCGTACATGGTACCCACAAAAATACCAATTTCCGCCATACCGTTTTCTCCCTGGATTAGGAACTTATCTCACCATCCTGACCTGATGGCGCACTGAACTCAACCCTTTCATTTTCAGGAAGCAGACCACGCCAGCCAAATTGTGATAACGCCTGCATCCAGGTGTCGTCCAGCCCCGCGTGAATAGTCAGCGGTTCGCCAGTGAACGGATGAGTCAATGACAACTGACTGGCATGTAGCATTAACCGCTGGAGGCCAAAATGTTCAGCACCGCTGCGATTCTGGCGTAAATCGCCATGTTTGCTGTCACCAATAATTGGATGACGCAAATGGGCAAGATGGCGGCGGAGCTGGTGTTTGCGTCCGGTTTTCGGCTCCAGTTCCACCAGGCCGTAGCGCGTGGTCGGGTAACGTCCGGTTGCGACTGGCATTTCCACCGTCGCCAGACCGCGATAATGCGTTACCGCTGGCTGCGGGCCTTTATCTTCTCGGGCAAATTTATCGGCGATTTTGTCCAGTTCTTCCACCAGTGGATAATCCAGCTCCGCTTCTTCCATTAGCCAGCCACGAACTATCGCATGGTAACGTTTCTGGATTTGATGCTGTTCAAACTGTTGTGCCAGCAGCCGTCCTGCTTCGCTGGACAGTCCCATCAGCAATACGCCGGAAGTTGGTCTGTCCAGGCGATGTGCGGTAAACACGTGCTGACCAATCTGGTCACGCACGGTTTGCATGACCACCACTTTCTCGTCGCGATCCAGCCAGCTACGGTGGACCAGCCAGCCGGACGGTTTATTTACCGCAACCAGCCATTCATCCTGGTAGAGTATTTCCAGCATCAGTTTGCGTCATCCGCAAAAAGAGCATCCAGCTTTTCCAGTTCCGCCAGAATAAGCGTGCGTTGCGGGTGGTCCGTCGCCAGCGCCATTTCATAGTACGGCGCCACGGCAAATGCCCCCGGTAATGGCTGGTTGTTATCTAATAAATCGTGCATCCGTGGGATAAGTACCCACTGCAACCACTCCAGTGGCTCCATGGTGTCCATAAAGAACGGTTGGGTACTGTTGAATTGATGCGGCTGGGGCTCATCGTTTCGCCAGTGCTGATGTTCACGCAGTAACGCTTCAAGCACCTGCAACTGGAGACGAACGCGGTCATGAGTGGTCATAAAGCAACCTCAATAAGAAAAAACTGCCGCGAAGGATAGCAGGAATAAAAAAAGGGAGCACTGTATTCACAGTGCTCCCGGTTCGTTTCGCAGCAATCCAGCTACTTTTGTTGCTCCCTGCTCATCCTTGACAACTTTTCCTCTGGTCTTGCGACCAATCGTTCATCCTGAACTATCGCTTCCTGCTCACACCACCCCGATGTGATACTTCATCCTGAAGTGTCCCTGGCCTTCCTGACCCACCGAATCATCCTGACCGGTTCTCATTCTCCATCCTGGAGGTGTCCTTTAACGCATCCTGCGTTATCCTCTTCGCTTCATCCAGAAGCCTTTCCCTGAAACACCGTCCTGGCGTGTCCTTCAGAAGTGTCATCATCCTAATGTTCACTTCTATTGTCTGACTCCCTGTCGACGAAGATAGAATCGTCTTTTTCGCTGAGTCTTACAAGGAGCTTACAGACAATGCCTTAAGGATAATTTCATATGAAAGTTAAGAATTAACAAGTAATAGATTGATTTTAAATGGAAATATCGATTCTTATCTTTTTAAGTATTCGCTTATTTCCTGGCGATCTCCTACAGGGTCTGTAAGAGATCTCTCACAACCAGACGGGGTATTTGGATTACAGAAGGGGCTTAAGTTGGTTAAGGAATTCCGCAAGATTTGAGGCTAAATGCGTCCGTTTACGCGTTCCCAGCGTCTCTTTGCACACTTCACCAGAGAGATTACACACCGAGATAACCTCTAACTCTTCTTCCAGCGTCGCGATAAATAGCGTGGGCGGCAGTTTTAGCCGTTTCTGAGTCACCAGATGACCAATCAGATTTTCCTGCACCCGACGGAAGTCGTCTTCGCTCCAGGTTTGCAGTAATGTCAGTGAGATATCACCAAACCGGGCATACATGTCCCCGGCAAACTGGGTTGTATAGAAAGTATGAATTGTGGGTTGTATCACAATATCAAACGCCCGTTCAACCGCGTTTACATTTTGTTCACCGGTAAACGGCTGGGGTTGCCAGTATACGGCGTCATCGGTGGTTGAAATAATGCATGGTGAAGGCACACCATACAGCTCCTCACTTAACGGCCAGCTTTTATGCTGCTCATGCCACGCATCGCAGTAGCGCGCAGTAAAATCTCTTAAGGCTTGTGCGGTCAAATCGTCCACTAATTTCTCTCTTCACTTAAACCAGATACACTTGTTGTTTAGTTTATCTGGTTTATGACGGTGAAACATGTCTTCTTATGCAAACCATCAGGCACTTGCGGGCCTGACTCTCGGGAAATCAACCGATTACCGGGATACCTATGACGCCAGTCTGCTGCAAGGCGTTCCGCGTAGTTTGAATCGCGATCCATTGGGTCTGAAAGCGGATAAGCTGCCTTTTCACGGTGCTGATATCTGGACGCTGTATGAACTCTCCTGGCTGAATGCAAAAGGTTTGCCGCAGGTCGCTGTCGGTCATGTTGAACTTGATTACACCAGCGTAAATCTGATTGAGTCGAAGAGTTTTAAGCTCTATCTCAACAGCTTTAACCAGACGCGTTTTAATCACTGGGACGAGGTGCGTCAGACGCTGGAACGAGACTTAAGCACCTGCGCCCAGGGTAAAGTTAGCGTGGCGTTATATCGTCTTGATGAACTGGAAGGCCAGCCGATGGGTCATTTCAATGGCACCTGCATTGATGACCAGGATATCGCTATCGATAACTATGAATTTACCACTGACTATCTTGAGAATGCCGCCAGCGGTGAAAAAGTGGTGGAAGAGACGCTGGTTAGCCACCTGCTGAAGTCAAACTGCCTGATCACCCATCAGCCAGATTGGGGTTCGATCCAAATTCAGTACCGTGGACGCAAAATTGATCGGGAAAAACTGCTGCGTTATCTGGTTTCTTTCCGTCATCACAACGAGTTCCATGAGCAATGCGTAGAGCGTATTTTCAATGACCTGCTGCGCTTCTGCCAGCCAGAGAAATTAAGCGTCTATGCGCGTTATACCCGTCGTGGCGGCCTGGACATTAACCCGTGGCGTAGCAATAGCGACTTTGTCCCATCGACGACCCGACTGGTACGACAATAAATTTTTTCTCATTTTTGCGTACTGGATTCACGCATAGAGTTGTGAAAGGCCACCAGGCAGGGCTATTGTAATCAAAGGGAATGACGATATTCGTCCCATAAGGAGTTTTTCTTGATTACACATATTAGCCCGCTTGGCTCCATGGATATGTTGTCGCAGCTGGAAGTGGATATGCTTAAACGCACCGCCAGCAGCGACCTCTATCAACTGTTTCGCAACTGTTCACTTGCTGTTCTGAACTCCGGTAGTTTGACCGATAACAGCAAAGAATTGCTGTCTCGTTTTGAAAATTTTGACATTAACGTGCTGCGCCGTGAACGTGGCGTTAAGTTAGAACTGATCAACCCCCCGGAAGAAGCTTTTGTCGATGGGCGCATTATTCGCGCCTTGCAGGCCAACTTGTTCGCTGTTCTGCGCGACATTCTCTTCGTCTATGGGCAAATCCATAACACCGTTCGTTTTCCAAACCTGAATCTCGACAATTCCATCCACATTACTAATCTGGTCTTTTCTATATTGCGTAATGCTCGCGCACTACATGTCGGCGAAGCGCCAAATATGGTTGTGTGCTGGGGCGGTCACTCAATCAACGAAAACGAGTATTTGTATGCCCGTCGCGTCGGAAATCAGCTGGGTCTGCGTGAGTTAAATATCTGCACCGGTTGCGGTCCGGGTGCGATGGAAGCACCGATGAAAGGCGCGGCAGTGGGTCACGCTCAGCAGCGTTACAAAGACAGCCGTTTTATTGGTATGACAGAGCCGTCAATTATCGCCGCTGAACCGCCTAACCCGCTGGTCAACGAATTGATAATCATGCCGGATATCGAAAAACGTCTGGAAGCATTTGTGCGTATCGCTCACGGCATCATTATCTTCCCAGGCGGTGTGGGTACGGCAGAAGAGTTGCTCTATTTGCTGGGAATTTTGATGAATCCGGCAAATAAAGATCAGGTCTTACCGCTGATCCTCACCGGTCCGAAAGAGAGCGCCGATTACTTCCGCGTACTGGACGAGTTTGTCGTGCATACGCTGGGAGAAAACGCGCGCCGCCATTACCGCATCATCATTGATGACGCTGCTGAAGTCGCTCGTCAGATGAAAAAATCGATGCCGCTGGTGAAAGAAAATCGCCGTGACACCGGTGATGCTTACAGCTTTAACTGGTCAATGCGCATTGCGCCAGATCTGCAAATGCCGTTTGAGCCGTCTCACGAGAACATGGCTAATCTGAAACTGTACCCGGATCAGCCTGTAGAAGTTTTGGCCGCTGACCTGCGTCGTGCGTTCTCCGGTATTGTGGCGGGTAACGTGAAAGAGGTCGGTATCCGCGCCATTGAAGAGTTTGGTCCTTACAAAATCAACGGCGATAAAGAGATAATGCGTCGTATGGACGACCTGCTTCAGGGTTTTGTCGCCCAGCACCGTATGAAGTTGCCTGGCTCAGCTTACATCCCTTGCTACGAAATCTGCACGTAATCTCCCCTCCCCCGGTAACGTTTGTTGCCGGGTTTTCTCTTTTTTGGTCACTCACTCACCAATCCATTTCATTTGTTATCTGAATGTTTCAACGCATCATAAGACACTTAATATCACCAATATTAATATGTCATACAATTTATATTGCAACGCAAACGTTTACCTGCTTTCATAAACCGCATTTTATTACTGTGAAAAAGAAATTCTTATCATGATTAACTAAAAGTATTGATTTTTTCAGTTCAACCTACATATATTGCGCGCCCCGGAAGAAACCAGATATCGTTTAGTGGGAAAATATTGCCCTTAAATTCTCTTTTACTTTTGATTTACAGAGTAAAGAGTTGGGATTATCTATCTTCTAAGTAGATTATTGTATTTGAGATCAAGATCACTGATAGATGCATAACTTGTGTGTATCTTTCCGCCCTCAAATTATTACGGCGGAAAATGATTAAGCCATCGCCGATAGACAGATTTCATTTTTACGGCCAGGCACCTTCCCGGGCTGAACTGGCTAAAAGCTGAATTATTTGCATTCCTCCAGGAGAAATAGATGGAAACGACTCAAACCAGCACGATTGCGTCGAAAGACTCTCGCAGTGCCTGGCGCAAGACAGACACCATGTGGATGCTGGGCCTCTACGGCACGGCAATCGGCGCGGGTGTACTGTTCCTGCCAATCAACGCCGGTGTTGGCGGTATGATCCCGCTGATCATCATGGCCATCCTTGCGTTCCCGATGACGTTTTTTGCTCACCGTGGCCTGACTCGCTTCGTACTGTCTGGTAAAAACCCGGGCGAAGACATCACCGAGGTAGTAGAAGAACACTTTGGTATTGGCGCAGGTAAACTGATTACTCTGCTGTACTTCTTCGCTATCTACCCGATCCTGCTGGTTTATAGCGTGGCAATCACCAACACGGTTGAAAGCTTCATGTCTCACCAGCTGGGCATGACGCCACCGCCGCGTGCGATTCTGTCGCTGATCCTGATCGTAGGTATGATGACCATCGTTCGCTTCGGTGAGCAGATGATCGTTAAGGCGATGAGTATTCTGGTATTCCCGTTTGTTGGCGTACTGATGCTGCTGGCTCTGTACCTGATCCCGCAGTGGAATGGCGCAGCTCTGGAAACGCTGTCTCTGGATACTGCATCAGCAACCGGAAACGGTCTGTGGATGACCCTGTGGCTGGCAATCCCGGTAATGGTGTTCTCGTTCAACCACTCTCCGATCATCTCTTCTTTCGCCGTTGCGAAGCGTGAAGAGTACGGTGATATGGCAGAACAGAAATGCTCGAAGATCCTGGCATTCGCACACATCATGATGGTGCTGACCGTAATGTTCTTCGTATTCAGCTGCGTACTGAGCCTGACTCCGGCAGACCTGGCTGCAGCAAAAGAGCAGAACATCTCGATTCTGTCTTACCTGGCTAACCACTTTAACGCGCCGATCATCGCGTGGATGGCTCCGATTATCGCGATTATCGCTATCACCAAATCCTTCCTCGGTCACTACCTGGGTGCGCGTGAAGGCTTCAACGGTATGGTGATTAAATCTCTGCGTGGTAAAGGTAAGTCTATCGAAATCAACAAGCTGAACCGTATCACTGCGCTGTTCATGCTGGTAACGACCTGGATTGTTGCTACGCTGAACCCGAGCATCCTGGGGATGATTGAAACCCTGGGCGGCCCAATCATCGCGATGATCCTGTTCCTGATGCCGATGTACGCAATCCAGAAAGTACCGGCAATGCGTAAGTACAGCGGTCACATCAGCAACGTATTCGTTGTCGTGATGGGTCTGATTGCTATCTCCGCAATTTTCTACTCTCTGTTCAGCTAAATCCTTTCGCGCCGCTTTCGGGCGGCGCTTCCTCCGTTTTAACCCGATGAATTTCCTATGATTAGCGTATTCGATATTTTCAAAATCGGCATTGGCCCTTCCAGTTCCCATACCGTTGGACCAATGAAAGCGGGTAAACAATTTACCGACGATCTGATTGCCCGTAACTTGCTAAAAGACGTGACCCGTGTGGTGGTTGATGTCTACGGCTCGCTCTCTCTGACCGGTAAAGGCCACCACACGGATATCGCCATTATTATGGGCCTGGCGGGTAACCTGCCCGATACCGTGGATATCGATTCCATCCCTGGTTTTATTCAGGATGTGAATACTCACGGTCGCCTGATGCTGGCAAACGGTCAGCACGAAGTCGAGTTCCCGGTTGATGAATGCATGAACTTCCATGCCGACAACCTTTCTCTGCATGAAAACGGTATGCGCATCACCGCGCTGGCGGGCGATAAAGTCGTTTACAGCCAGACTTACTACTCCATCGGCGGTGGCTTTATCGTTGATGAAGAACATTTTGGTCAGCAGGATAGCGCACCGGTTGAAGTTCCTTATCCGTACAGCTCAGCAGCCGATCTGCAAAAGCATTGTCAGGAAACCGGGCTGTCACTCTCTGGCCTGATGATGAAAAACGAACTGGCGCTGCACAGCAAAGAAGAGCTGGAACAGCACCTGGCGAACGTCTGGGACGTGATGCGCGGCGGTATTGAGCGCGGTATTTCCACCGAAGGCGTGCTGCCAGGCAAACTGCGCGTTCCACGCCGTGCGGCGGCGCTGCGCCGGATGCTGGTCAGCCAGGACAAAAACACCACTGACCCGATGGCGGTTGTTGACTGGATCAACATGTTCGCGCTGGCAGTGAACGAAGAGAACGCTGCGGGTGGTCGCGTGGTGACTGCACCGACTAACGGCGCGTGCGGGATTATCCCGGCAGTGCTGGCGTACTACGACAAGTTTATCCGTGAAGTGAACGCTAACTCACTGGCTCGTTACCTGCTGGTAGCAAGCGCCATTGGTTCTCTTTATAAGATGAACGCCTCGATTTCTGGTGCCGAAGTCGGCTGCCAGGGCGAAGTTGGCGTTGCGTGCTCTATGGCAGCGGCGGGTCTGGCAGAACTGTTAGGCGCAAGCCCGGCACAGGTATGTATCGCGGCAGAAATCGCAATGGAACATAACCTCGGCCTGACGTGTGACCCGGTTGCCGGACAAGTACAGGTGCCGTGCATCGAGCGTAACGCCATTGCGGCAGTGAAAGCGGTGAACGCCGCGCGTATGGCGCTGCGCCGTACCAGCGAGCCGCGCGTCTGCCTCGATAAAGTTATCGAAACCATGTACGAAACAGGTAAAGATATGAACGCCAAGTACCGCGAAACGTCTCGTGGTGGCCTGGCGATGAAGATTGTTGCCTGCGATTAATCTCTCTCCAGAGGCCTCGTTTTGCGAGGCCTCTTCCTGTTTTCTCATCCAGCCGTAGCCTCTTCCGGTATCGAATGTTACCCTTATCGCCTGATCTTTAAGGGGGTTATCGTGGCTGTTCATTTGCTTATTGTCGATGCACTGAATCTTATTCGTCGCATTCATGCCGTTCAGGGTTCTCCCTGCGTGGAGACCTGCCAGCACGCCCTTGATCAACTTATTATGCATAGTCAGCCCACTCATGCGGTTGCCGTATTCGATGATGAAAACCGCAGCAGCGGTTGGCGTCATCAGCGCCTGCCGGACTATAAAGCCGGTCGCCCGCCAATGCCGGAAGAACTGCACAACGAAATGCCCGCGTTACGCGCCGCCTTTGAGCAACGCGGCGTCCCGTGCTGGTCAGCCAGCGGCAACGAAGCCGATGACTTAGCCGCCACGCTGGCGGTTAAAGTGACACAGGCCGGACATCAGGCAACCATTGTGTCGACAGATAAAGGCTACTGTCAGCTACTTTCACCTACATTACGTATTCGTGATTACTTTCAGAAACGTTGGCTGGATGCGCCGTTTATCGATAAAGAATTTGGCGTTCAACCGCAGCAGTTACCCGATTATTGGGGGCTGGCGGGGATCAGCAGTTCAAAGGTGCCGGGTGTTGCGGGGATTGGGCCAAAAAGCGCCACTCAGTTACTCGTCGAGTTTCAGAGTCTGGAAGGGATATATGAAAATATCGACGCGGTTGCCGAAAAGTGGCGCAAGAAACTGGAAACCCATAAAGAGATGGCGTTTCTGTGCCGCGATATTGCCCGCTTACAAACCGATTTGCATATCGACGGCAATTTACAGCAATTGCGGTTGGTACGGTAACAGCGTGCCGAATACTACCGATTAACAACTCATTGAATTAAATGCACTTGTAGGCCGGATAAGACGCGGCTAGCGTCGCATCCGGCATCAACACATCTGCGTAATTACCACGCTGTATGGTAAAGCTCTACAATATCCTCAAGCGTTGCTTCACGCGGGTTGCTACCGATACAAACATCGGATGCCAGACCGGAGTCAATGCCCCTGCCAACTCACTTACCGTTCGTCGCGACGACCACCCACCGCAGCCCAGATACGACGGACATGCACCGTCACTTCTTCACGATCGTGATACAACTGACGCGCCTGAATCTGAGCATTTATGCCATGTTCATCAAGCTGTGCCTGAATATACGCCAGATTGTGTGACACTTCTTCGTAGCGTTTTTTCATCGGTAGCTTAAGGTTGAAGATAGTTTCACGACACCAGCCATTAACCAACCACTGTGCCATCAGTGCTGCGACTTTCGCCGGTTTCTCCACCATGTCACACACCATCCATGAGATGTTGCTACGTGTTGGACGGAATTTGAAACCATCTTCCCGCAGCCACGTCACCTGCCCGGTATCCATCAGACTTTGCGCCATCGGGCCGTTATCGACGGAGTATACCCACATGTTGCGCTTCACCAGTTGGTAGGTCCAGCCGCCTGGACAAGCGCCCAAATCTACCGCCCACATTCCATTTGCCAGGCGTTCATCCCACTCATCCGCAGGAATAAACACATGAAATGCCTCTTCCAGTTTGAGCGTGGAACGGCTTGGCGCATCTGCCGGAAATTTCAGGCGTGGAATCCCCATATAGAACGGCGAATTATTGTTGCTGTATGAGTAACCGGTATAGCAGCAACCTGGTGCAATAAAGAATACATGCACAACCGGACGCTTCGGCGTTTCATAGTTCGCCAGCACGCCCGCCTCGCGCAAGGCAGCCCGTAGCGGAACGGTGAATTTACGGCAGAATTTCAGCAGCTCTTTGCTTTCGTTGGTATCGGCAACTTCAACGCGCAACTCTCCGCCTTTCTCTACCACGCCCTGCAACATACCAACAATGGGTGTAATACGATCTTCTGGTGGCAAATGCTGGAGGAGCTCCCCCACCACAAACCACTGGCGGGCAAAAATTAATGAACTGAACGGCAGTTCGCGGATCAACTTATCGCCATCATCCGGTTGATAACATTCATAAATGACATAACCCGCATTGTCTTTAACGCGAGCAAAACCGAAGATTTCCCGCTGACCGGCTTTATCGGTAATTTCTGCAGCACACTCTTTTTCAAAGCCAGGACGGCACAACAATACAACCTTATTCATGATTTACGCCCTTGCGCTTCAAACGGATAGCACCGACTAACATTAACGCCCAGCCCGCGAGGAAGCTCACGCCGCCGACCGGCGTGACAAACGCCCATAAACGCAGATGAGACAGCGCCAGGCAATAAAGGCTACCGCTGAACAGCACCGTACCTAACGCGAGGAAAACGCTACTCCAGTAAAACCAGATACTGATGCGACGCTGCATTGCCACTGCCAGACCTAAAATCGCCAGCGTATGGAACGCCTGGTATTCGAGGCCGGTCTGGATCCAGCCCATCTCAACGGCTCCCATGGTTTTACTTAACACATGCGCGCCAAAAGCGCCCAGAGCCACAAAAATGAAGCCGCTAATGGCGGCGAAAATCAGCATAAAACGGCTGGTCATGGTCGTACCCTACGTAAATTATTGTTCATAACGAAAGCGGAATTTTTCTTGTTCAGCAGCGGCTTTCGCCAGGATCCATTGGCGAAAGGCGGCTATTTTACCCAGTTCTGCCTGGCTGTCATGACATACCAGATAAAAAGCATTTTTACTGACCAGAACATCATTAAACGGGCAGACAAGGCGTCCGGCCTCGATTTCCGATTGCGCCATCACATTATTTGCCAATGCGACTCCCTGCCCGTGGATAGCCGCTTGCAGCACCATGGCGCTGTGACTGAAGATTGGCCCTTGTTGAACGTTGATATGGTTTAACCCCAACTGGCGGGTATATGTCTGCCAGTCACGCCGGGACGCATCGTGTAATAACGTATGTTTAGCCAGATCTTCTGGCGTCTTCAAGGGTTTTTCGCCGGTTAGCAGTAGCGGAGAACACACCGGCAACAGATATTCGGCATAAAGTTTTTCCACCCGCAGTCCCGGCCAGTTGCCACGACCATAAAATATCGCTACATCAACATCATCCGCCAGTTTATCTTCCTGGCGATCGACCGCCTGGATTCGAACGTCGATTCCCGGATAAGCTGAATTAAAGCTGGAAAGTCGCGGCACCAGCCAGTGGATGGCAAAACTGGGGAGTAAACTGACCGTCAACGCCCCTTTGGCGCTACGAGCCTGGAGTTTACGCGTCGCTTCGGTTAATTGCGAAAATATCTCTTTGATATCGAGGAAATAGCTTTGCCCTTCCTCGGTCAGCAGGAGTGAACGATTACGGCGACGGAACAGTTTCAGCCCCAAAAAATCCTCAAGTGACTTGATTTGATGACTTACTGCGGCCTGGGTCACAAAAAGCTCTTCTGCTGCGCGCGTGAAGCTTAAATGGCGTGCGGCGGCATCAAAAACTCGTAAGGCATTTAGCGGTGGTAATCGTTTTGACATGGCTTTTAAACTTTGATGTTAAATGAATTTAACAATTAGATCACACTATGTAACCTATTAGTTTTTTTTATCTGAGCCATTATAAATTGTCCGTTGAGCTTCTACCAGCAAATACCTATAGTGGCGGTACTTCCTGAGCCGGAACGAAAAGTTTTATCGGAATGCGTGTTCTGGTGAACTTTTGGCTTACGGTTGTGATGTTGTGTTGTTGTGTTTGCAATTGGTCTGCGATTCAGACCATGGTAGCTAAGCTACCTTTTTTCACTTCCTGTACATTTACCCTGTCTGTCCATAGTGATTAATGTAGCACCGCCTAATTGCGGTGCTTTTTTTTACCTTGCGATCGCAAGTTACTGATCCAGTTCGACCATCTCTTTCACGTCGGTACGGTTGATCTGCTGTTTGTTGCCATTAGCGTCTTTATACGAAATCATACCGGTTTCATTATCAGTCTGTGGTTTACCGTCAGAGACGATAGTACGTCCGTCATTGGTGTGCATCACATAGTTCGAACCGGAACAGGCGCTCAGGGCAAAAGTCAGCATACAGGCAGAAATAATTGCGGCAGTCTTTTTCATCATCTTCTCCTTAAAGCGATTAATAAATCTTAATAGTATTGATTAACAGGCTAAAATTAACGCCTAACACTATTCAGCATATGTTACTGACGCGGCTTCGCCAGGATATCCAGATAATTCCGATGGTTAGCACTCTCCTTGTATCAAAGTGAATTTTGCGTCACGATCGGTGAATCAAGCCGAGGAGTACCATGAACGTTTTTAATCCCGCGCAGTTCCGCGCGCAGTTTCCCGCATTACAGGATGCGGGCGTCTATCTCGACAGTGCCGCAACCGCGCTCAAACCCGAAGCCGTGGTTGAGGCCACCCGACAGTTCTATAGCCTTAGCGCCGGAAACGTCCATCGCAGCCAGTTTGCCGAAGCCCAACGTCTGACCGCGCGTTATGAGGCTGCGCGGGAGAAAGTAGCGCAATTACTCAATGCACCAGATGACAAAACTATTGTCTGGACGCGCGGCACCACCGAATCCATCAACATGGTGGCGCAATGCTATGCGCGTCCGCGTCTGCAACGGGGCGATGAGATTATTGTCAGCGTGGCAGAGCACCACGCCAACCTCGTCCCCTGGCTGATGGTCGCCCAACAAACCGGAGCCAAAGTGGTGAAGTTGCCGCTTAATGCGCAGCGTCTGCCAGATATTGATTTGTTACCGGAACTGATTACTCCCCGTAGCCGGATTCTGGCGTTGGGCCAGATGTCGAACGTCACTGGCGGTTGCCCGGATCTGGCGCGAGCGATTACCTTTGCCCATTCAGCCGGGATGGTGGTGATGGTTGATGGTGCTCAGGGCGCGGTGCATTTCCCTGCAGATGTTCAGCAACTGGATATCGATTTCTACGCTTTTTCAGGTCACAAACTTTACGGCCCGACGGGTATCGGCGTGCTGTATGGCAAACCAGAACTGCTGGAAGCAATGTCGCCCTGGCTCGGCGGTGGCAAAATGATTCACGAAGTCAGTTTTGACGGCTTCACCACACAATCTGCCCCATGGAAACTGGAAGCCGGAACGCCCAACGTCGCAGGCGTCATTGGGTTAAGCGCGGCGCTGGAATGGCTGGCAGATTATGATATCAACCAGGCAGAAAGTTGGAGTCGTAGCCTGGCGACGCTTGCAGAAGATGCGCTGGCAAAACGTCAAGGCTTTCGTTCATTCCGCTGCCAGGATTCCAGCCTGCTGGCCTTTGATTTCGCGGGTGTTCATCACAGCGATATGGTAACGCTGCTGGCAGAGTACGGAATTGCCCTGCGCGCCGGGCAGCATTGCGCTCAGCCGCTACTGGCAGAATTAGGCGTAACCGGCACACTGCGCGCCTCTTTTGCGCCATATAATACAAAGAGTGATGTAGATGCGCTGGTGAACGCCGTTGACCGCGCGCTGGAATTATTGGTGGATTAATGACAAACCCGCAATTCGCCGGACATCCGTTCGGCACAACCGTTACCGCAGAGACGTTACGCGATACTTTCGCGCCGTTGACGCAGTGGGAAGATAAATATCGCCAGTTGATCATGCTGGGGAAACAGCTTCCTGCTTTACCTGATGAATTAAAAGCGCAGGCCAAAGAGATTGCCGGATGCGAAAACCGTGTCTGGCTGGGGTATACCGTGGCTGAAAACGGCAAGATGCATTTCTTTGGCGACAGCGAAGGACGCATTGTGCGCGGTCTGCTGGCGGTGTTGTTGACCGCCGTGGAGGGCAAAACCGCCGCCGAGTTACAAACGCTGTCGCCGCTGGCATTGTTTGATGAGCTGGGATTGCGTGCGCAGCTTAGCGCCTCACGCAGTCAGGGGCTGAATGCATTAAGCGAGGCGATTATCGCGGCGGCAAAACAGGTTTAAGCACAGATCCAGGTCGGATAAGACGCTCGTGTCGCATCCGACATAATTGTTTATCCCTGGCGCGCCGCTTTCGCCATCATCTTCTTCAGCGCATGAGATACCGCAACAAAACCAAAGGTGGCGGTCACCATCGTTGCCGCACCAAATCCTGATGCGCAATCCATTCGCTTTGGCCCTTCCGCCGTGGCTTTCATCGCACAGACCGTACCGTCTGACTGCGGGTATACCAGTGCTTCGGTAGAGAACACGCAATCCACACCGAGCTTACCTTTACTGTTTTTCACCACACCGAAATCGCTTTTCAGGCGCTCACGCAGCTTCGCCGCCAGCGGATCCTGAATGGTCTTCGCCAGATCGGTAACCTGAATCTGCGTCGGATTAATCTGCCCGCCTGCACCACCAGTCGTTACCAGTGGGATTTTATTGCGACGGCAATATGCGATTAGTGCCGCTTTGGGTCGCACACTGTCAATGGCATCAATAACGTATGAATAACCGGCATTCATATATTGCGCTACGTTATCCGGCGTCACGAAATCGTCCACCACTGTCACCCGACACTCCGGGTTAATCTGGCGAATACGCTCCGCCATCACTTCCGCTTTTGCCAGCCCGACGTTATCACGCAGCGCGTGAATTTGCCGATTGGTATTGGTGACACACACGTCATCCATATCAATAAGCGTTATTGCACCAATCCCTGTGCGCGCCAGAGCTTCCGCCGCCCAGGAACCGACACCACCGATGCCGACCACACAGATATGTGCATCGGCAAATAGTTGCAAGGCTTTCTCACCATACAGACGCGCAGTGCCGCCAAAACGCTGACGCCAGGCATCACTAATTACCACAGACATAGCACCTCAGAATTAAAAAGGGTGAGGTTATCCCTCACCCTGTCTTATCCGTAAAAACGGTGTACAGAATAACACATCAGCCGCTAAAGACGTTACCTGCGCCCGGTGCCGTTTTCAGCACCCAGACACGCCCATAGTGGTTGTACCAACCTGCGCGGTGTCCGGCTTCCGGTCCGATCCCTTGATAGATATCGAAATGTTGGCCTTTGATTGCGCCGCCGACATCCAGCGCCACCATCAGACGCAGTTCATACTGACCGTTAAATTTACCGTTATTATCCAACAACGGTACTTCTGCCAGCAAGGTAGTACCTGGCGGGATGAGCGAGCGATCGGAGGCAACAGAAGCACGACCAACCAGCGGCACAGCACTTGCACCTTTCACCGGCGCAAAAGATTGCGGCTTAAAGAAGACGAAAGACGGGTTCTGTTCCAGCAGTTCGCGAACTTCGGCTTCACTGTGCGTTTCCCCCCAGTGACGAATCGCCTGCATCGACATATCTTCTTTTTTCACTTCGCCACGATCGATCAGCACCTTACCAATACTGCGATAGGCATGACCGTTCTTTCCGGCATAGCTGAAGAAGTTAAGCGGACTGCCGTCGCCAAAATCGATATACCCGCTACCCTGTACATCCATAATGAAGTTATCCATCAGGGAGTTGCTGTAAGCGAGGATATATTTATCGCTCAGTGCCCCCGCATAGATCTCCGCACGAGACGGCAGACGACCGCGTTTTGGTGGCATACGGTAAATAGGATACTGGAACTCGCCCTGGCGGGTATGGCGCGCCTGAATTACCGGCGTGTAATAGCCCGTAAACTGCACGTTGCCATAGTTGTCCGCGCCTTCCATCTGCCAGGCATCAATACCGAACTGGCGCATATTGCGGGTATCACCGCCTGCACGCAGCCACTCTTGCACCGCGTTATAAACATTACTCTGGTTACCATAAAGACGCGGTGACGAATTACGAATATGGTTAATTTGCTCGGCAAAATCACCGGCGTTAATTGGCGCGCCAACGGCATCTGGCTGATTCACCAGAGAGAAAGGCTGGGTAAATTTCCCGTCTTTATATTGCTGTCCGCGATCGGTTGGTTTGGAGGAGCAGGCGGCAAGCATCGCCACAACAGCGCCCATAAGAAGGTACTTTACCCAACGTCCTTTCATTGTTCTCTTCTTCAGGTTAAAAAAATAAGGCACAACGAAGATAACAAACCGTCGCGTTTAATGAAATGAGCAGACTCTCCCTGACGCAAATTTTGCACAAAAAATAGGCTATAGCGTTTTGTTTTTGTTCAAAATCATGCCAAATCCGTGATCCGGGTAAAAAAAAGGTTGCATGAAAACGCGAGCGGAGTATAGTGCGCATCCACGGACGCGGGGTGGAGCAGCCTGGTAGCTCGTCGGGCTCATAACCCGAAGGTCGTCGGTTCAAATCCGGCCCCCGCAACCAATTAAAATTTGATGAAGTAAAGCAGTACGGTGACGCGGGGTGGAGCAGCCTGGTAGCTCGTCGGGCTCATAACCCGAAGGTCGTCGGTTCAAATCCGGCCCCCGCAACCAATCAAAATTTGACGAAGTAAAAGCAGTACGGTGACGCGGGGTGGAGCAGCCTGGTAGCTCGTCGGGCTCATAACCCGAAGGTCGTCGGTTCAAATCCGGCCCCCGCAACCAATACTTAGAATACTGATAAACCGCAACGTGTTTCACGGATTGCGGTTTTTTTGTATCTAAAATCTTCGTTCGCTAAACTCACTGCACGTTTTTTATCTCCCTCCCCGCAAAGAAATCAATTATCGACTGGGCAACGTGTATCCCGGTTTGCTGGTATGACTCAACGGTGGCGGCTGCAATATGCGGCGTTGTAATGATATTTTTGGTATGCAGCAATGGGCTAAATTGCGCCAGCGGTTCAGAGCTAAAAACATCCAGCGCCGCAAAAACATTTCGTTCTTCAATCACCTGAAGTAAAGCCCCCTCATCCAGCAACTTTCCTCTTGCGGCATTGATGATCAGAGCGCCATTGCGCATCATCGACAAATATTTATGGCTGATGAAGTTCTCCAGATCAGGAGAAAAAGGCAAAAGAACAATGATGACATGCGACAGCATGAAGATATCTTCAATTGATACGAACTGAACTCCGGTTTTACCTGCAACCTGATAATCGGGTTGTTTGTCAAAAGCTAAAAGCTCAACATCAAAACCAGACAACCTTTTCGCCAGGGTTTTACCTATATTGCCGTAGCCAAGCAGGCCAATCCGTTTACCTTGTAACTCGCAGCCATGCGACTCTCCCCAGTAACCATTTTGCATCGCATGATAGCTGCCTGGGATATTTCTCATGCTCGCGAAGATAAGACCAATGATAAATTCCGCAACCGCATTTGAATTAATCCCAACCGTATTATTGACCACAATCCCTGATTGTCGTGCTGCGTGAAGATCAACATTATCAATCCCTGTCCCAAATCTCGATATTATTTTCACACCAGGCAGTAGTGATAGCGTGTCCGCCTGATAACAATCTTTTCCGGCAATGGCCGCACAAATAGATTCTCGTAATGCAGTGGATTCTGATTTAAGCAGATGCTCCACATTATTCTTAATAATAAGGTTAAAATTATTCTCTCTTAGCAACTTGCTGGCGGAAACACAGCGCGCTGAAAAGCTGGGAACGGTGACCAGAACGTTTTTCATAGCTGACACTCACTTCAATGAACGCCACCCCAAAAGATGGCGTGACCGGTTACTGTTTTTATATTCTGAAACTATGAGTTTGCTTTAATACCGAGCGCACCTCCTGGATGATATAAGCCGAAATCAGCACGAGTAAATTTTTTCAATTCGGAGAGAGCAAGCGCCACCGCATCACCCACAACCAGAACGACTGTAGATGAACATGACGGCGCTAAACCTAAATTATCCGCCTCGCTTTTGACGGGAATTTCAACGGATAAATCACAACTTATCGCAAGCGATGAACGATGACTGCGAGTAAAGGAGACCAAATAATTACCCATTTTTTTTAGGCTGGGCAACGTTGCCAGAATTTCTGCCGTCTCACCGCTGTTTGAAATAAGAATAACAATATCGTTTTTCGCCACCATACCAAGATCGCCGTGTACCGCTTCCGTACCGTGAACAAAAAACGAGGGAGTTCCGGTGCTGGCAAATGTTGCTGCGAGTTTTCTGGCAATAATGCCGGACTTCCCTACGCCAATAAAAACAACTTTACCCTGACAAGATTGTAATATTTTAATTAAAGCAGCAACTTCCAAAAGGGGAGAATCGATAATCTCTTCAACTGCTTTATGTTCGTTGCGCATAAAATGTTTAATAAGATAGATAAGATCAGTGTTGTTCATTTTCTTTTTCCTGATTAATATTTCTGATTACACCTGCAATGCGCGTAAGCCCCATATATAACTTTTCTCGACTGCAAGCCAAATTCAGACGAAGATAGCCCTCCCCTTCGGTTCCATAGACATGCCCCGCCATAATACCTACTTTACCTTCATAAATTAATCGGCTGTAAAATTTATCAAAGGGATAACCAATGGCAGAGCAATTAATCCACGAAAAATAGCAACCATCAGCCGGCTTCACGATTAACCCCGGAATATTTTCATTTATATACCACTGGGTAAATTGAATATTTGAAGCAAGATGCTCCTTTAATGACGTTAACCATTCCTCACATTCGTTATAGGCAACAATAGTCGCAATTACATTCAGTACTGATGGGGAGTTTACAAAATCGCGATACCTCGATATCGTTCTGAATTGGTGATTGAAATTTTCATCAGGTGAAATCATATACGAACCCGTTAGCGCAGGAACGTTAAATGTTTTCGATATTGAATTAAACGCCACCACCTTTTCATTTATTATTTTAAGCGCAGACGTGAAGCAACGATTAAATACAAAATCACTATGGATTTCATCTGAACACAACCAAACATCGTGTCTTGCACAGCTTGCAGCGATTTTATGCAGACAATCTTCAGGCCAGACGGTTCCTGTCGGGTTATGAGGATTGCATAATAACACCATCTTCGCTTTTTTAATTTTTAGATCAAAATCTTGCCAGTCGATAACGTAATCTCCCTCGTTATCTTTACTCAAAGAAGTTTCCAGCGTATTTCGCCCACTATTTTTAATAACATCAAAAAATGCGTTATAGACAGGTGTAAAAATGAGAATGTTATCGCCACTCGATGTCAGTAACTCTATTACTTTAGCAATGGAATACATCACACTTGGGCTATAGGTTATCCATTCTGGTTTAATATCTGTTTTATACTGTTTATAATACCAATTAACTATCGCATTCAGATATTCATCATGTTGCCAACGGCTGTACCCTAAAATCGGGTGTTCCAGGCGTTTTTTTAATGCTCTGGTGATAGCTTCTGGTATCGGAAGATCCATATCTGAAATAGAGAATGGCAATACATCTTTTACACCAAATCTGTCCTCACAAAAGTCCCACTGGGTACAATATGTTCCTTTACGGGAAATTGTGGTATTAAAAATATCCATTAGCGTATCCCCATGTAATTATCCATATCCCGACGCAGGGCGATGACTTTAGTGCCGATAATGACTTGTAGGGTATTTTGATCAAGTTTAACAACCGCAATCCCTCCGGCTCTTTTTATCGCAACCTCATCAATTAATCCCATATCTGCGATAGTTAAACGTAAACGAGTTACACAATTATCCAGAGATTTAATATTCTCTCTACCGCCAAGTGCCTGAACCATCTGCGCTGCTGCCTGCAACTCTGATTTATCATGAGTGGGGATATCCGCTATAGCAGTATCTTCGTGGGCGTTTATCGCGATGGGGCTGGACTCTTCACGTCGGTAATGACTCCAACTT
>NZ_PZKQ01000082.1:0-1659 GCF_003046645.1 Escherichia sp. MOD1-EC6475
AATAAATGAATAACAAATCTAACAAGTGAACACGGAATTCATTACGAAGTTTAATTCTTTGAGCATCAAACTTATAAAATGAAGAGTTTGATCATGGCACAGATTGAACGCTGGCGGCAGGCCTAACACATGCAAGTCGAACGGTAACAGGAATCAGCTTGCTGATTCGCTGACGAGTGGCGGACGGGTGAGTAATGTCTGGGAAACTGCCCAATGGATGGGGATAACTACTGGAAACGGTAGCTAATACCGCATAACGTCGCAAGACCAAAGAGGGGGACCTTCGGGCCTCTTGCCATCGGATGTGCCCAGATGGGATTAGCTAGTAGGTGGGGTAACGGCTCACCTAGGCGACGATCCCTAGCTGGTCTGAGAGGATGACCAGCCACACTGGAACTGAGACACGGTCCAGACTCCTACGGGAGGCAGCAGTGGGGAATATTGCACAATGGGCGCAAGCCTGATGCAGCCATGCCGCGTGTATGAAGAAGGCCTTCGGGTTGTAAAGTACTTTCAGCGGGGAGGAAGGGAGTAAAGTTAATACCTTTGCTCATTGACGTTACCCGCAGAAGAAGCACCGGCTAACTCCGTGCCAGCAGCCGCGGTAATACGGAGGGTGCAAGCGTTAATCGGAATTACTGGGCGTAAAGCGCACGCAGGCGGTCTGTTAAGTCAGATGTGAAATCCCCGGGCTCAACCTGGGAACTGCATCTGATACTGGCAGGCTTGAGTCTCGTAGAGGGGGGTAGAATTCCAGGTGTAGCGGTGAAATGCGTAGAGATCTGGAGGAATACCGGTGGCGAAGGCGGCCCCCTGGACGAAGACTGACGCTCAGGTGCGAAAGCGTGGGGAGCAAACAGGATTAGATACCCTGGTAGTCCACGCCGTAAACGATGTCGACTTGGAGGTTGTGCCCTTGAGGCGTGGCTTCCGGAGCTAACGCGTTAAGTCGACCGCCTGGGGAGTACGGCCGCAAGGTTAAAACTCAAATGAATTGACGGGGGCCCGCACAAGCGGTGGAGCATGTGGTTTAATTCGATGCAACGCGAAGAACCTTACCTGGTCTTGACATCCACGGAAGTTTTCAGAGATGAGAATGTGCCTTCGGGAACCGTGAGACAGGTGCTGCATGGCTGTCGTCAGCTCGTGTTGTGAAATGTTGGGTTAAGTCCCGCAACGAGCGCAACCCTTATCCTTTGTTGCCAGCGGTCCGGCCGGGAACTCAAAGGAGACTGCCAGTGATAAACTGGAGGAAGGTGGGGATGACGTCAAGTCATCATGGCCCTTACGACCAGGGCTACACACGTGCTACAATGGCGCATACAAAGAGAAGCGACCTCGCGAGAGCAAGCGGACCTCATAAAGTGCGTCGTAGTCCGGATTGGAGTCTGCAACTCGACTCCATGAAGTCGGAATCGCTAGTAATCGTGGATCAGAATGCCACGGTGAATACGTTCCCGGGCCTTGTACACACCGCCCGTCACACCATGGGAGTGGGTTGCAAAAGAAGTAGGTAGCTTAACCTTCGGGAGGGCGCTTACCACTTTGTGATTCATGACTGGGGTGAAGTCGTAACAAGGTAACCGTAGGGGAACCTGCGGTTGGATCACCTCCTTACCTTAAAGAAGCGTACTTTGAAGTGCTCACACAGATTGTCTG
>NZ_PZKQ01000083.1:0-26059 GCF_003046645.1 Escherichia sp. MOD1-EC6475
TTCAGGGGGCCAGTCTAGTTCCCATGAACCCGACATATAACATGTAGCGCATCGTTGTAGTCGATGCTTTGAATGTGAATCTTGCATTCGCGAAGAAGCTAAAACTCACAGCCACAACGAAACCTGCGAAGTTTGCAAGAGCTTGATTGGTATGCGCGCCATAGATACATACACCAAAAACCACCCAGTGTATAAGTGTGTTCAGCACACCAATCGAGGTGTACTTTGCAAATAGCTTTAACATTTATTTAATCAATGAGTTCTGAAAGGCATGAAGTCTATCATCCAAGTCTCAATCGATCGATGATTTGCTGTGGTTGTTGAGACAAAACTGAGAAACATAAGTCTTTGCAATGGCTTTCAAGGCTTTGTGCTATTCGATTGTGGTTGAGGCTGATCACTCCACCTTTTCATCAAGCCAGTCCGCCCACCACTGCATCATGTCTCTGCATTTATCGTAGTTGATGCATCACTATCACCCTGTAATGGCTTATTACTGGTTTGCAGACAGGTAGGCATGAACAGATACCTGCGCATGAAGATGGAACTAGTCCGGATGCGATATTTTTGGTGATCACGTACATCATCAACGAAGCGCGTTATGGTGAGTTTTATGACTGCCAAGTAATGTGAAAATTGCGATGCGTACCAAATTGTGTACCAAATTAAAATCATAAACCATGAAACCCTTACTCATGGCTGTTCTCCGGCTGGGTGCGTGTAATCGTGAAACAAAAAGGTAGATTGTTGCTTACCGTCATTCATCATTAGGTTAAATCCGTTATTTCTGCTGTGTGTCAGAGTATCAAATATCACCGTGCTAATCAGCTTTAGAGCGACAATTTGGCAGAGAGTGGCAACTGATAATGTCAGATTAAAAATGAGATAACTGTCACATTTTCTTGCACTTTATTCCAGCCAGTTCATCAGGATTTCCGTAAAAAGAACTGCTATTTGAAACTCCTGAGGATTTGCTGTTGAAACGCCGTCTTATTATTGCTGCTTCTTTGTTCGTTTTTAATTTATCGTCTGGTTTTGCGGCGGAAAATATTCCCTTTTCACCCCAGCCTCCAGAGATTCATGCAGGGTCATGGGTCTTGATGGATTACACAACCGGTCAGATCCTCACGGCGGGTAATGAGCATCAACAACGCAATCCTGCCAGCCTGACTAAGCTGATGACTGGCTATGTTGTTGATCGTGCAATCGATAGCCATCGCATTACGCCAGACGATATTGTCACTGTAGGACGCAATGCGTGGGCGAAAGATAATCCGGTATTTGTCGGGTCTTCACTGATGTTTTTGAAAGAGGGCGATCGCGTATCGGTACGTGATTTAAGCCGTGGTTTAATTGTGGACTCCGGAAATGACGCTTGTGTTGCACTGGCTGATTATATTGCCGGTGGGCAACGGCAGTTTGTCGATATGATGAACAATTATGCTGAGAAGTTGCATCTTCAGGATACGCATTTTGAAACAGTGCATGGTCTGGATGCACCCGGTCAGCACAGTTCGGCCTATGATTTAGCCGTGCTTTCTCGCGCTATCATCCACGGCGAGCCTGATTTTTATCATATGTACAGCGAAAAAAGCCTCACCTGGAACGGTATCACCCAGCAAAACCGTAACGGATTATTGTGGGATAAAACCATGAATGTTGACGGCCTGAAAACCGGACATACTTCCGGTGCCGGGTTTAATCTCATTGCTTCGGCGGTGGATGGTCAGCGTCGTCTCATTGCGGTGGTGATGGGGGCTGACAGCGCAAAAGGTCGCGAAGAAGAAGCAAGGAAACTGCTGCGTTGGGGGCAACAGAACTTTACGACGGTGCAAATTTTGCACCGGGGGAAAAAGGTTGGCACAGAACGAATCTGGTATGGCGATAAAGAAAACATCGCTCTGGGAACGGAACAAGAGTTCTGGATGGTGCTGCCAAAAGCGGAGATTCCTAATATCAAAGCAAAATATACCCTTGATGGTAAAGAACTGACCGCGCCAATTAGCGCCCATAAGCGGGTAGGGGAAATTGAACTTTATGACCGCGATAAACAGGTGGCGCACTGGCCGTTGGTCACCCTGGAATCTGTCGGGAAAGGCGGTGTGTTTTCCCGGCTGAGTGATTATTTCGAGCATAAAGCCTGACCTTTCTTACGCCGCAGACTGGCAGGAGTGCGAGTCTGCTCGCATAATCAACACTCATTCCTTGTGGTTTTTATATTACAAAGCATACTGTATATAAAACCAGTATAAGTGGAGGCGTCATGAACTACGAGATTAAGCAGGAAGATAAACGTACCGTTGCAGGTTTCCATCTCGTTGGCCCGTGGGAACAAACGGTAAAGCAAGGTTTTGAGCAGTTGATGATGTGGGTTGATAACAAAAATATTGTTCCGAAGGAGTGGGTGGCGGTCTATTACGATAATCCAGATGAAACACCTGCCGAAAAGTTACGTTGTGACACCGTAGTTTCGGTGGCAGATAATTTCACACTTCCCGAAAACAGTGAGGGCGTCATCCTGACAGAAATTTCGGGTGGTCAGTATGCGGTGGCGGTAGCTCGCGTAGTGGGTGATGATTTTGCGAAACCCTGGTATCAGTTCTTTAACAGCCTCTTGCAGGACAGTGCTTACGAAATGTTACCAAAGCCCTGCTTTGAGGTTTATCTGAACAATGGCGCGCAAGATGGTTATTGGGATATCGAAATGTATGTCGCGGTGCAGCCAAAACGGCGCTGATAAATGACGTCGGGTCAGAGGTTAACCTGATTGCCACGCTGTTTTTCGTTATGTAAAAGAGTAAGATCCGTCTTCAGTTTTCTGACAACTAAACCGGGAACGTCCGCTATTCCCGGTTTGCCGGACAGAGTTGTTACATAGCGTTATTGCACCTGGTTTGTCAGATTGCATTATGATCGTTTTTTCCCTCTTACACGGAGTGCCCGCGTGCGTGCCGATAAGTCCTTAAGCCCGTTCGAAATTCGAGTCTACCGTCATTACCGCATTGTTCATGGTACTCGGGTTGCGCTGGCGTTCTTGCTCACCTTTCTCATCATTCGCCTGTTTACTATCCCGGAAAGCACCTGGCCGTTGGTCACTATGGTAGTGATCATGGGACCAATTTCGTTCTGGGGTAACGTCGTCCCTCGTGCGTTTGAACGTATTGGCGGTACGGTGTTTGGCTCGATTTTAGGTCTTATTGCTCTGCGACTGGAGTTAATCTCTTTACCGCTGATGTTAGTCTGGTGCGCGGCTGCCATGTTTCTTTGTGGCTGGCTGGCACTCGGCAAGAAACCGTATCAAGGCTTATTGATTGGTGTGACGCTGGCAATTGTTGTTGGTTCCCCAACAGGTGAAATTGATACGGCGTTATGGCGAAGTGGCGATGTGATCCTCGGCTCTTTACTGGCAATGCTGTTTACCGGTATCTGGCCGCAACGGGCGTTCATCCACTGGCGCATTCAACTGGCGAAAAGTCTGACCGAGTATAATCGGGTCTATCAATCTGCATTCTCACCGAACTTACTTGAACGCCCACGTCTGGAAAGCCATCTGCAAAAACTCCTGACCGATGCCGTGAAAATGCGTGGGCTGATTGCGCCTGCCAGCAAAGAAACCCGTATTCCAAAATCGATATATGAAGGTATCCAGACTATTAACCGTAATCTGGTTTGTATGCTGGAGCTGCAAATCAATGCCTACTGGGCCACGCGCCCCAGCCATTTCGTGTTATTGAACGCGCAAAAACTGCGTGATACACAGCATATGATGCAGCAAATAGTGCTGAGCCTTGTTCATGCGCTGTACGAAGGTAATCCGCAGCCGGTTTTTGCCAATACGGAAAAATTGAACGATGCTGTGGAAGAGTTGCGCCAGTTGCTCGATAACCACCATGAGCTGAAGGTCGTGGAAACACCGATTTATGGCTATGTGTGGCTGAACATGGAAACGGCACATCAACTTGAGTTGCTATCGAATCTGATTTGCCGGGCCTTGCGCAAATAATTCCTGAACTTCAGAATCATCTTGCAGCTGCTTCGATTCAGCAAGGATAAAGGGTATGATAGTGAAAAGGGATAAAAGCATTGTCATCTGCGGCAGCTATGAGTAATGTTGGCCCTAACGAATAGCGGTTGCTTAAACGAATCCGACTCTCACATTATCAGGGGTATAAAAATGGAAACTACCAAGCCTTCATTCCAGGACGTACTGGAATTTGTTCGTCTGTTCCGCCGTAAGAACAAACTGCAACGTGAAATCCAGGACGTTGAGAAAAAGATCCGTGACAACCAGAAGCGTGTCCTGCTGCTGGACAACCTGAGCGATTACATTAAGCCTGGTATGAGCGTAGAAGCAATCCAGGGCATCATCGCCAGCATGAAAGGTGACTATGAAGATCGCGTTGACGATTACATCATCAAAAATGCAGAGCTTTCCAAAGAACGCCGCGATATCTCTAAAAAGCTGAAAGCTATGGGTGAAATGAAAAACGGCGAAGCAAAGTAATTTCTGCTTTATTTGATGAGGGTTGCCCGGCAACCCTCATTATTCATTGGCTCTTTTCTGTGTATCAAAAGTCATCATTCCCATCTGATAACATATCGAAATTAGCGACAGCCTTCTTTTGTATGCAGCAAGGCAAAAAGTTCTGCAACTCCGATGTTATTAATCGCACTGGTCACTAACACGTTGCGCGCTCCAGCTTCCCGTAACCAACATTTCACCAAAGATAGTTGTGCTACGCTGGCTAAATCCGCTTTGGTTACTATCCCAATGACCGGGCGATTCATTGACATGGTAAAACCTGGCGAAAAAGGTGACCACGGTGCGTCCGCATTTAGCACCAGCGCGATAATGTCCGCTTCGCAGGCACTGACCAGCAGTGCGCTGTAAAGGCTGCGGTTTTCGAGGTATTCGCCTGGTGTGTCAATAGTGGCCGGTGACCAGACGATTGCCTGCGTTTTCTGATACTGAAGATCTTCTCCGCGCAGACATTGCGTGAGTGACGTTTTTCCGCACTGACTGGGACCGATAAGCATCATACGTTGCATAACGTCAGGTCCGTGTAATGGGGCAGGCGGTAAAGTGCATCATTTCACCCAGCGTGCGGGTAACCTGATTAAGTGCATATTCGATAGCTGAAACATCACCAGTCAGTACTACGGCACCAGTGAAACGATCAAGAAAACCAATTTCTACTGCTCCTGACTTTGTAGCGATATCGCACGCGATAATAGACGCTTCGCTGGGGGTAATCGTCAGAATGCCAATGGCGGAAACGGTATCTGGTAAACCTAATTTCTTAAACAGATCCTTCCCTGGATTAGCAATGACATGAGCCAGCGTGACCTGCTTACCAGGGACATATTCCTGAATCATCCGTTCAGTTGTGTGCAGAGTTGTCATTATCCCTCCACCATCTGACGCCACATGGCTTCATGTGGACGGGCAATCACCGAGCGATAGACCAGCAACCCTTTTTCACCTGCGCGCTCGCTGGCGACAGAGACCGCGTTATTAACATCTGAAATATCGCCAGCAACCACCATGTAGCATTTCCCCCCAATGCCAAAAGCCATATGCGCGCGAACGAGGGTGACATTCGCAGCTTTAACAGCGCAATCGGCAGCGTCAATGCAGGCTGCCACACTCCAGGTTTCGACCACACCGACAGCCTGACGCTGTTCAACATGGTTCAGTCCGCTGATTGCGGGAAGGATACTGGGATGAATATTAGGGAGGATCAGACTGTCGACCAGCATTTCACCTGCAAGGGAAGCGCCGCTGTTGATGGCCTGCTGCACCGCACCGACATCGCCACCAAGCATCAGCAGAAATTTTCCGGGGCATAGCGTTTTGCTGACCAGTAACTCAACATTGGCGCTTTTCAGCATGGCATCGCCGGTTTCCATCCCTTTTGCGATACTGCTAAGTTCTAAAATACCTACCGCTTTCGACATGGTTAACCTCTCACAACCGTAATAGCGTTTTCTGTCACATCACTGATCGTGCCATCAATACTGGCATGAATGGGGGCACCTAATGTGCCATGTGGTATTTGGCCTACACATTGCCCACGAACGACGCGATCGCCTTTTTGTACACACGCAATTGCGCTGGCACCGATATGCTGGCGTAACAATAGTGTCACTTTTTCAGGCTGAGGCACCTGTTCAGACAATGGCGCATCCTGATACCACGGGGTTAATCCCAGTCTGGTTACCAGCCGTTTTACTGGGATCAGCCGATAATTTGCCATGACATCCTCAGGATTTAAGGCACCTTCGTAGCGGAGATTTTTGGCGCGTAATTCCTGCTTAAGCAGGCGGTTTATGCGCATCGGCGAAATACCTACCGGACAGGCGACGCTGGCACAGACGTTGCACTCCGAACAGGTGAGAGCTGTCAGTAACAGTTGCGGCGTAGCGAGCTGTTGATAGTTAACCGCACGTACTAACAAATGTGGCGACAGTTCGTGACCAATTAAATGACGTGGGCAGAGATCGGTACATAAGCGGCATTGCTCACAAACGGTTTTCGCGACGGCAAATACGCTACGGTCATCCTGCATTCGACGTTGGATGAGTGAATGAGAATTGGGTAAAACCAGCAAGCCGCCAGTGGTTTTGCTGACTGGCGTGTCGAGCGATGTGATCAAACTACCCATCATCGGACCGCCATTGATAAAACCAGGATTATCCACTGTTGCGCCGCCCGCCAGCGCCAGTACTTCGCGTAAAGACATCCCGATGGGAACGGTCAATGTTATTGGTTTAGCCACTGCACCATTAACAGTAAGTGTGCGTCGCGTCACCGGATACTGTTGCTCAACGGCTCTGGCAATATTCAGTACGGTTTGCACATTATTGACCACCACACCGACGCTCACGGGTAACGCAGCGGGAGGAACGCGGCGACCTGTTGCCATCCAGATGGTCAGCACTTCGTCTCCTGCGGGGTAAACGTCGGGCAAAATATGCAGCCGGATATCCGGCGAAAGCAAGGGTGTGAGTGCGTTTATTGCTGGTTGATACTTCTCTTTCAGCGCGATAATTCCGCTACTGGCTCCGGTGGCTTTCATCGCATAGTGAACACCGCGAAGCAGGCGGCTGGCTTGCTGTGCCATTAACTGTTGATCTACTTTCAACATTGGTTCACATTCCGCCGCATTCACCAGGAAAGTGTCAACCCGCGCCTGCAGCTTAATATGTGTTGGAAAGCCTGCGCCACCAGCACCCACGACGCCTGCTGCCTGTACTCGCTCGCGGATCGTCTGTTCGTCAATGGACATTAACTCGCCGTTCATAACAACTCCTCAAGCAGTTCTGCTATAGCGATGGCATCAGCCGCTCGTGGATTGGTACGCAGTGTGGCATCCGTCAGCGTAGCCCGAACCATATCTGGAATACGTGATGACCATTCTGCTTTTTTTTCTTTCAGTGCATTGGCGAGAGTCGGCATTGAACAGGCTTTTTTTAGCTGTTCAATATGTTGAATGAGTGCATTCAGGCTGGCGGTGTCATTGGCATCGTCAGGGCATAAATGGCACGTTTTCGCCAGCCGGGCATAGCGTTTGGCAGCACGCGGATCGCCAGCATTAAAACGAATAACCGTCGTGAGCAGGAGTGCATTCGCCAGGCCGTGTGGCAGATGAAACTGCCCGCCGAGTTGATGGGCAATTGCATGATTTAACCCAAGCCCAGCCTGACTAAAGGCCATTCCTGCAAGAGTAGATGCATTATGCATTTTGCCGCGAGTAGCAAGACAATCTCCTTTATTCACTGCTGTGGGCAGGTAGTGAAAAACAATTTGCACGGCTTTTTCGGCCAGTGCATCCGTGAAGTCACTGGCACGGGGAGAAACATAAGCTTCAAGGGCATGGGTTAAAACATCCATTCCGGTATTGGCAGTTATCGCGGCTGGCACACTGACGGCCAGCGAGGGATCAAGAACCGCTATATCCGGATAAAGCGCATTATCGAAAAGAGGATATTTAATCCCTTTATCGGGATCGCTGATGACACAGGCGCTGGTCACTTCCGAACCGGTGCCGCTGGTGGTGGGAATAGCAACGCAGGTTTCAATCTCAATAGCACACTGGCGACTAAACCAGACAATCGCTTTTGCGGCGTCCAGCGCAGAGCCGCCGCCAAAACCGATAACTACATCCGGGCGTAAAGTCTGCATTTGTGCAATGCCTTTTACCACGGTCTGGATCGTTGGATCGGGCGTTATTTCGCTAAAAATACTGATGCGGTTGCTATCAGGCAGCGACTGACGCAACGTGTCAATCAATGGCGAACTTGCCAGGAAGGCATCGCAAATAATCCAGATGTGCTTATTGGTGAAACGGCTAAGGACTTTGAGACTTCCCAAACCGCTGTATAAACGCGTCTGCAGTGAAAAAGTATTCATTTCCGTTTCTCTAGCGAATGGAAAAGCCACTGGTTAACACGCAGCGTCGTGAGCGGGCAAAAGTCCGTGCTGACGTTGTTCCTTCTCCGGTCGGTGTAGCAATGGTGAAGGTCGTAAAGCCTTCGCCGCCGACGCCAATACCAGCCCAGGAGGGACCGTTTTTGACAAAGATTGAGGTTTGCATCACGCGTGCAGCAAGGTTGAGTCGTGAGACGTTCTGCGAGTGCATAATTGCCGTGTGGTGCAAACCGTCTTCGACTTTCAGCGCCAGGGTGAGGGCGCTGTCAAAATCGCTGACTTTCACAATGGGTAGCATAGGCATCAGTTGTTCACAGGTAACCCAGTTATCATCGGCGTCAACAACGGCAATCAGTAATCGTGGCGTTTTCTGCGGTAGAGGAATTCCAGCCGCTTCCAGAAGATGGCATGGACTTTTGCCAACCAGTTTTTTATTGGCGACGCCGTCGGGCAGACAAACGGCGCGCAATTTTTCAGTTTGCTCATGGTTAAGAAGAAGGGCGCCAAAACTTTGCATCTGTTGAATTAAATACTCTGCCACTGACGCCACGACAATCAGGCTTTTTTCAGCGATGCACGGTAGGTTGTAATCAAAAGAAGCGCCGTTGATGATGTCTTCGGCGGCTTTCACAATATCCGCCGTTTCATCGACAATACACGGCGGGTTACCCGCACCGGCACCAATCACTTTCTTGCCACTTTTCATCCCCATTGCGACGATACCCGGACCGCCGGTAATCGCCAGAACGCTGATTTTAGGGTGCGCCATCATCTGTTCGGTGGCTGTAAAGGTCGGTTCAGATACGGTAACGATCAGGTTATGAATGCCACTACAGCGAAACGCGATGTCTTCGATTATGGCAATGAGTTTCAGCGATACGTTTTTGGCTCCCGGATGAGGACTGAAGTAGACGCTATTGCCTGCTGCTAACATGCTGATGCTGTTATTAATGACGGTTTCCGTGGGATTGGTACTCGGCGTGACCGAGCCAATAACACCAAATGGAGAGTATTCAAATAAAACCATGCCTCCATCACCGGTTAGTGCAGTGGTGGTTAAATCTTCAATTCCTGGCGTGTTATCAAGTGCCGCTTTGTTTTTCAGATACTTATCTTCTTTATTTCCCATTCCCGTTTCGCTGGCGCTTTCTTCTGCCAGTTCGGTAAGGCGGGGCATTAATTCTTCGCGAATGGCGCTGATAATGGCGCTGCGGGTTTTAAGCGGACACTGTTGAAAGCGCAAAAAGGCTTGGTGTGCCGCGCAGACGGCCTCATCGACAGTCTGAAAAATACCATTTCTTTGCACTTGTGACGCACTGGGCATCAGTTGTTCGCGCAGGATGTTGCGGATAATCATTTCTAATTCAGTCGTATTCATAGGTTTGCTCCTGCGTTAATTGCTGCCATTGCGGCTTGTGCAATATCCATATCTTGTTCAACGCTACCACCGCTGATGCCAAGTCCCCCAAGCAATATTCCGTCACGCCAGAGGGGAAAACCGCCACCAAAAGTGACGACTTTGCCTTGCATATGGCTTTCGAGTCCGTAAAGCGGCGCTCCGGGTTGTACGGCGTCAGCAAGTTTGTGTGTTGCCGTTTTCATCGCCACGGCGGTCCAGGCTTTTTTCGGTGCCAGTTCACTGCTGACCAGCAGGGCATCGGGCATCCGCCAGGTAACACTTTCTGTCCCGTTGGCATCAACAATGCTGATGACAACGGGAATATGTAGTTCATCCGCGCGTATTGCCGCACTACGAATGAGCTGGTGAAGATCCTGAAAAGTGAGCGACATCGTGCGTTCCTTTAATGCTGGAGTGTGGTTGGCTTCGTGATAACGTTTTGTGATTTCCTGAATCATCAGGTTTTGATGAGCAACGTTGTCTTCCACGCGGGCGAGGGCATACAGGCAATCGGAAAGTCGGTTGATATAGTGCAACAAAACATGGCGGACGGTGGTTTCCGTTGTCAGTTCAACCAGACGTCTTTCAGCCCGCCGGGTCACCGTGCGGGCGACATGCATACGGCTCGCGGCTTCACAACGACCAGGCAAAATGAAGCTGTGAACTGGAGGGACAGCGTTCATTGCGCTATCGATCGCTTTTTCCAGCGTGGCAATTTCTTCTGTACCGATGTAACGCTGCTGCGCTGACGGCTGTTCGCTTTCACTGGCGAGTTCGGCGCTAAACCAAAATATTTGTTGCTGAATGGCTTCCAGTAAGATGCGATGGCTTTCGATGGAGGTGGCGCAATAACACAGACTGAGCGTCGCGTTCAGTTCATCCAGCGTGCCATAGGCTTCGACACGTCGATGAGTTTTACTGACACGCTGTCCGGTAAATAGAGATGTACTTCCTGAATCACCTGTTCGGGTATAAATCGCCATCGTTAAAGTCCTTAGCGTGAAAGCGTATCGACAATGCCGACCACTGCCAGATCAATGGCTTCGTTGGGGCCGGAAAAAACATGTCTGGCGCTGGAGCCGCTGCTGAGGAGTACCAGTTCACCAACGCCTGCGCCGACTGAATCAACGGCAACTTCGTCGCCGGTTAACGGTGTAAGAGGCAATTCGCCGTCAGCACTGACCCGACGAACCAACAGCAGTTTTTTCCCGATAAGAGAAGGTGATTTTTGCGTGGATACCACCGTGCCGGTGACTCGAGCCAGATGCATGAGTTACTCCTGCCTGATTAACTGAATGTTTCGGGTAATTGCCGCGTCACGCGCAAGTGCGGTCACACAACATTTCCGCTGTAGTACCAGTATCCCCGCGCATAACGGTGCTACGTCGGCATAACTTAAAAGTCGACCACGATGAAGGTGGATTGGTTTTCCTTGTTCGTCGCACCAGGTTAGCGGTAGACGGGCGAGAGTTTTCAACTTGATGGCGTTCAGGAAATGATGCTGCAACGATAATTGAATGTGCATTCCCCATGCTAACGCCTCGTGAAGGTGGATTACTGCCTCGTCTGACGTATTGTTCTCCGCAAGCTGTCGCAACAACGGCAGATCGACATATCGAATTTGTAACGATGCATACTGATGAACTATCTTGTGAACGCTGGCTTCTCGCAGTTGCGAAACGGTGAGCGTGAGTGTCTTTTCCGCACGTTGTTTTAGGCGAAAAATCACTTCGTCAACAATGCGTTGCATCAGCACATGATTCATGGCAGCGACACCAGCATGGCAAAAACGTCAGGATTATCAGCGCCTGCAGCGTTGGCTTCGTCGGTATCAATATGCATTTCAAGACGCATATCCGGTGAGACGCGAACAGCGACGTTATCAAATATCAGTCGTCGCTCATCACCTTCAATGGCGACCGCCACTTTATCGCCTTGCGTAACGCCATAAATCAGGGCATCGAGCGGAGACATATGAATATGCCGTTGCGCGACAATAACGCCAGAAGCGATTTCCAGCTCTGCAAACGGACTTATCAGACGAATCCCCGGTGTGCCGTTGAGATCGCCTGACATGCGTAGCGGAGCGGTGATCCCCAACGTTCTGGCATCAGTCCGGGAAATTTCCACCTGGCTTGCATTGCGTAGTGGTCCCAACAAACGAACGTTGTGCAATTTGCCTTTTGGTCCCACCAGCGTAACAACTTGTTCAGCAGCGAACTGACCTGGTTGCAATAACGGCTTTTTCTCGCTGATCGGTTGTTCAGGAAAAAGGCGTACATAATCCGCAGTTGAAAGGTGAATATGACGACTGGAGACGCCCAGAGGGATAGGGCGTTCGCGCATCTCATCCAGAACCTGGCTCACTGTTTCTTGCAAGGTTTGTTTGTCCATTGTTACTCCTCTCGCTTATCGGAGTGGAGGCAAAGTGAACGTGGCTCACCTTTTTGCCGTTGACACGCCGGATCAAGACACAAATTACAACTGATACTTTCTGAGGTGACTGTTGCTGCTGGTGTTTCGCTTGCTTCAACCCTTACATTCAGTGCTTCTGTTGTGCGGGACAGTATTCCCTCGCCTGGACGGGCAATCACTTTGTGCGCGACAAGACCATTTCTCTGCCCGGCGAAACTGGCACCCGTCTCGATCGCTGCATTAACCGAGGCGACGTCACCGGTGATTTTGATAACCGTCCAGCCTGAGCCATTGGTCTTCTCAAGGCCAACCAGCGTGATGGACGCGGCTTTTGCCATAACATCCGCGCAACTGATGGCGAGTGCCAGACCACTGACTTCAAGTAATCCCAGTGATTGCTTCACGCTGTGCTCCTTAGCGAATGGGGTTATGCAGATTTTGGTAAAATGGCCTCAACATCGCTGTGCGGCCGAGGGATGACATGGCAGGACTTCACTTCGCCAACGGCGCTTGCGGCGGCGCTCCCCGCGTCAACGGCGGCTTTTACTGCGCCAACATCGCCGCGCACCATCACTGTGATCAGACCTGAACCAATCTTTTCATAGCCGACCAGTTGTACGTTGGCGGATTTAACCATGGCGTCTGCGGCTTCAATCGCGCCGACTAACCCTTTTGTTTCAACCAGTCCCAGTGCGTTATTCATACGGTGTTTCTCCTGTGGATTATGAGTGGTATTCCTTGAAGGGAATCCCTTTGACCAGCCGGGCTGCGTTATTGCCGGTGCTGCGCCGGGTATGGTTATCTTGTTGATGCATCAGCGTAAACAGTGGCGCTGATGCCGGTAAGTTTTTGTAATGCACAATCAGTTTTTCCCGGTCACAGGCTATGCCAACCAACAGGGGAGACTGGCGAGCAGCCTGCCAGGCGCTATCGATGATTTCACCTGATGGAATGTGTTGAATGCGAAAGGGAATACCTTCCTCTTCAATGCCAAGAAGCACCTCATTCCATGTACTGATACAGTCACCGATTACTATGACGACAATGGCTGGTGCACGTTCTTTACTTTCCATGAACCGACTCCTTGTGCCAGGAGATGAGTAGCCCGGTAGCTACCGCATTGCGCGGCCCCTCGCTACCACGGATATTCCCCCGCCCGGCGACCAGTCTATAATGTGCCAACGCATCGGTGACTAACTGCGGGACTTCGAAATCCAGTGAAGAGCCGCCCACCAGTACGACGAACGGAATGTCGCGAATATTTCCACCAGGACTTACCTGACGTAGTGCGCGCAGGGCATTTGTTACGAAGACCCGCTCTTTTGCACTGCGACGAATGGTTCGCACTTTTTCCAGCGTTATATCACCGGGAATGGGCACCAGTTCGTCTGGTTTCACCACACAAACACGGGCAAATACCTGGGGGGATAGTGGGGTAGGGAAGAACTGAACGTTGCCGTCTTCATGGCGTAAGTGGAACAGGCTTTCAACTTTTGCCAGTGGGTATTTTTTGATCTCTTCTGCCAGGTAGCGATCATTTAAGCCCAGTTCCCTGGCGATAATCATCGTCACCATGTCGCCCGCTCCCGCAAGGTGAGTGGCAATCATTTCCCCTTTTTGATTGATGATGGAGGCATCGGTAGAACCTGCGCCTAAGTCCAGAATGGCTAAGGGACGCATGGTTCCTGGGGTAGTTAAGGCTCCCTGAATGGCTGCCTCTGCTTCTGCGCCTCCGACCTGAACATCAACGTGCAGTTTTTGCTTAATTTCACTGGCGATCATCGCCATTTGCAGACGGTCGGATTTCACCATAGAGGCGATACCCACTGCCTGTTCCAGTGAAAATTCGCCTGCCAGACCACCGGTTACGCTGACGGGAACTGATGTATCTATCGCTAATAAATCCTGAATAAAAATTTCGTTGCTGGGTTTATTGGTCAGCTCCGCCATGGTCTGGCGAACATGTTCCAGCATTCCGCCGATGTTGGTGCCCGGTTCGCCCGTCACATTTTCCAGTTTTGGGCATTCACCGACCGCTTTCATAATGGCATCGGCCCCGGCAGCAACATCAACCCGAATTGTGCGCCCGGCAGAAAGCAATTCGATATTTCCGGCGGGTATCGAACGGGCTTTAACGTCGCCAGAAGGTGTTTTCACGACCACTGCTGAACGGTTGCCGATTAGCGCCCGTGCGACAGGAACGATATTTTTAGTCTCTTCAGCATTGAGGGCGAAAACGGTGGCAATCCCATATGGGTTAGACAGGGTTTCGATAACTTTCCCGGGAACGGCGACTTCAATAGCAGCTAACATGCCGAGCGGAATACGATCGATGTAGAGGACTTCATCAACAATGGGTAAAGGGATTTCCAGTCGGTTACTGACCAGTACGCCATCGTCGCGTTGCAGAATAACGCCTGTCAGCTGATATCCGGCCCGCACGGAGGCATTTATCATGGTTGCGATATCGGCAAAATCAAAAGCCGATGACACGACCAGAATGTACGGTGTGTCCGCCGGGCGTGTTAACAACTCTTGCGGAGTGATGGTGAGTCCTACACCCAGCCCCACTCCGCCTGGAGTTTTCGGGTTGTGACCGATCATGGTTGATTCAGTGATAATGGTTTCCGTAATGGTTTCCATCGCCACATCGCCAATGACCGGGGTTGCTTCGTTGATACGAATAAGCGAAATATCGCTGACATTGATGCCGACTTTTCTCGTTGCCTGTGCGAGCGCCTCCTGAATGCCGTGTACGTTACGCAACGTACCTTTGATCCCGGTGGTTTCTGCCAGGGCGCTGCTCACGAACGACATTTCGCCAGACGCATTGAGCGTTGCCAGCGCAACCTCTGTGGATGAGTTGCCGATATCAATGCCTGCTATATATCGCATAGTTCGTCCTTAATCGTTGCCTTTCAGTTTTTTACGCTCGACATAGAGTTCCGCAGCTTCACGGACAAATGCGGCACAAATTTTGGCCTGATAACGACGTTCAAGATCGTCGGCAATGGCAATGAGTTCTTGCTTAGTCGAACGATAAGGGCGTAACGCATTGTAGATTTCGAGGATGCGATCATCCGGCACTGAGGTAAGCTCGGCGGCGCGTTCAAAATTCATCGCCAGGCGATCGCGTCCAGCATCTCTGGCAATCGCGGCCTGAATACGCAACGTTTCCGGGGTTATGCGCATGTCCTGGGCGGTGACTTTATCGCTGAGTACATTTTCCAGAGTAAAATCGTCGAGCGTTTTATTAGTCGCCGTTTTGACCCATTCTGGATGTTTATTTGCCAGCGGGTAATCACTCACTTTGGCATTCAGTGTTGATGAGTGGGATGGCGCAGAGACAGGGGCTGTATCCTGGAGACTGTTCATTCGGTTCAACACGTCCCTGACCATCGACTCAATTGCATCGGTATTCATGAAGGTTTCCTTTGTTAAAACGTCACGCGCAGTTCTTGCGGTTTTTTGCCAGTGACCACGTACTTAGTCTCTTTGATATGTAAGATGGCGGACTTGGCCTGGTATTTCGGTCGTGCCATTTGATCATTGAGGGTCGGAACAGGTTGTGGAGACTCGCGCTTCGCATAACGCGCGGCGTTTTTGCCAATCTGGCGATACGTTTCCAGCGTCAACAAAGGTGCTTGTGGGAAAAGTTCCAGGTTAGACAAAGGAGGAAGACCTTGCTGGTGGATAACCGTGGTGCCTTTCGACTGAATACCAATAGCAATGCCGGAACCGCTAAGACGATCGCCTTCAACCGCCACGAAGGCAACATCAGACGATTTAAAGCAGCGAATCACACGGGCTTTAATACCTTCTTCTTCGATACCGGCAATCACCTCGCGCAATATGTTTTTATGCGGAATGCCGATAATATTGACGGTCTGCGCCAGACCAAACGCCGGACCTACAGCGATAATGACTTCATCTTGCTGAGTACCTTGTTGGGCTTCGCCAATTTCGGTCAGAAAACTTTCGCTATCCGGCGCGGAAGAGACCGGTGCGCGAAATGAAACGGACTTATCGCTGGTTTGCATTTCTGCCAGCACGTCTTCGATTATCTGACGTAGTAATTTTTCGTTAATTTCCATTTCTCACCCTTAGTCAATTTCGTTGGGATCAAGTGCACCGGGAATATTTTTGATCTCTTCCCAGCGTTCCCCTTGCAGGCGATAACCCGTAGCCGGTCCGGCGTAATCATTGACGTCATTGACCGCAGAGAGCACTTGTCCGTCATCGACGATAATGGCTGAGGTATGGAGATAGTCGCCGGTCAGTTTCGCTTTTTGCATGTTGAGCATGTCCTGGGCGACATCGGTGAAACCGCCTTGTGCCAGGGCTTTCACCACTTCCAGGCTGTTACGGTTTTTATTGATAATTTCCTGGGCGAACTTGATGTCTTCCACGATGTTGCGCTCTGGCATATCTTTCGAACCGTGGGCATAGGTTGCCGCTTCGACCTCTTCATCGGTGATAGGTGGTAATCCCATACCGGCAAAGACGGCCTGTAAAGCACGTGCGGCTTTATTGCGGATAGCGATAACATCTTCTTCGCGCACCGGTCGCAGGCCGCCATCAACCTTCAGGTCACGTTGAATGACGTTGTAATCATCGAAGTCTTCGGCATCTTCGTTTGAACCGGCAAACATGTTGTCGTAGTTCGGCACAGCGGAAAAACCGGAAGAGATAAAGTCGGTGCCCGGCAGAAACTGCATCAGGAAACGTGCGGTACGGCGCATATCTGAGTGGGTAAAGGTCTGGTCATTACTGGAGGCGCATTCCAGATCCAGCGATGAACAAATTAAGTTTTCCGCCAGTACTGCGCGGATGCCTGACGGCACTGCCGATGGAACGCCGATGCAGCTTACGGAACCATTCTGCAATCCCTGAACGCCAGCAGCTTTGGTGATGTAAATGCAACGAGCCTCGAGATAAAGCATTGATTTGCCTTCAGCGTAGCCCATCTGCACTTCAGAGCCGGAGCCGGAAGTAAAGCGCATTTTTAAGCCGCGAGAAGCATAAGATGACGCGAGAAATCCTTTTGACCACGGTGTATCGTCGCCGTCGGTGAAAACAGGTTCCGTGCCGTAGACAGAAATCGTTTCGGCGTAGCAGGTATGGCCTAACATACCGAGTTTCAGTTCGGTGGCTTCCTCCAGTGAACACTGGGTCAACACGCCTGGGCGTCCCACCTGTGAACCGACCAGCAGAGCGATGGCGTTGAACGGTGCATAGCGAGCAACGGCAACGGTGGTTTCCTGTTCGTCAAATCCGCGCCATGCGCCTTCAGCCGCATCGGCAGCAATTTGTACCGGATTATCTTTGATGTTGGTGACGTGAGCCTGTTGCGATGGTGTTCGACGGGCGCGCATTTTCTGCATCGCCATCATCATCTCTACCACGTTCATCTGTGAAACCACTTCGACGATTTTGGCGGGCGTCATCGCGGTGGTCAGGGGAACAATATCGCTACGTTTGACATTTGGATCGCACAACATATTGGCAAGTTTGACCGAATCCATCGCGATGACTTCTTCAGCGCGCGCGAGATTGATACCGTAGCGAGCGATAAAGTGGTCGATCAGGTCAAACTGGCTGGCGGGTTTTCCATCTAGTTCGGTCACGACGCCGTTAACAATTTTGATTGACGGTTTAGGATCGTTCGGGCTTTCCATCGCAATGAAGCCTTCTTCAATCCACTCTTTAACGAAACCGTCCTGGTTGACCGGGCGTTTTGCCAGTGCTTCAAATCTTTTCGATCTCATGAATCTGCCTCAGGGAATTCAGATGTAGGAAGGGCGATCGTTTTTCGGTGTATCGCCGAGAGTCGAAAGTACGGTTTTACCGATTTCGCGTGCGGAGATGACCGCCTGACGGACTGCGCCGGAGTCACCCGAGATAATCAGAATGACTTCATTGCTGTAGCTGGTGCCTTGAGCTGGGGAGCTGTATGCCACGACATCCACATTGGCGGACTTCAGCGCGGTGTCGGCCATCAGAACACCCACAGCAGCCGGAGCACCGACAATAACGCCGCAAGCCCGTCCCAGTGGAGCGCCAAACGCTTTTTCCAGTGCATAGCTGGCGCGGGCGGTGTATTGCAGTTCAAGATGACCGGCTTCGTTGGCGTAGACGTCGCCAAAAGTCCGGTCAAGCTCTTTCAGCGCAACTTCAATACCGCGTTTCACATCGGAAACATCATTGCCACCTAAGAGGATTAATGAGCCGTGTCCGGCACCGCCTTTGGTATCGCGAGGAAGTTCAATGCTAATAACTTCGGTGTTGGTGGCTTTTACCGCTTCATCAGCGGCCATAATGTGTGGCCCTGCACCAATACGTGCGCCCAGAATGCCAATGGAGCGATAGCGTTTTTCAAGTTTCATCGCGTCCAATAGGGCGCTATCAACGTTCGCAATGACCAGACCTACCGTGTCGCCAATAGCGGTGCCAACAAATTCCGTTAATGTGCAGCTTTTTTCTGCCATAGCCGTCTCTCGTGTTTGATGATTGGTTTCCGGGAGAACCTCATGCTCCGGTGTCGCTACGCGTGCGATGACCTGCGCCATGATCTGTTCGACCAGTTCATTGCTGCTCATGGGTTAATTCCCTTTGGTAAGATTTTCTCGACATCGGTATGTGGGCGGGGGATAACGTGTACGGCTTTCACTTCGCCGACATTACGCGCAGCGGCGGCACCTGCATCTGTTGCCGCTTTAACCGCCCCGACATCACCACGAACGATGACGGTCACCAGCCCGGAACCAATTTTTTCGTAGCCGACCAGCAATACATTTGCCGACTTCACCATGGCGTCTGCGGCCTCTATGGCGGCAGTTAATCCTTTGGTTTCTACCATTCCTAACGCTTCTTGTTGCATAAAGACCTCGCCTGGATTTTTTGACGATATGACTATAAAAAAAAGCGAGGAAAAAGAATGGCTGACTTAATCGCTAATGAGAAAAATTAATAGAGGGCAAATGTTATAAAATTGCTTTCAGAGAATATATGTTATTCATTTATTGGTTGTTTTTGGCGTGGTTTGATGTGAATTAATTGCATTGAGACGGTGGCTTTAATTTGAAATAATATTTCGTCGAGTTTGGTTTGCTGAAATTAACTGTGATATTTGTTTAAATTTTATTATGCAGGCATGACAATTTTTTATTGTGTCAGTTTGGCGATATTCATAACTCCAATAGTGATGATTGCTGTGGTGAATGCTATGGCGATAACAATAATTTGCTATAGCAACACGATTTTTCCATGAATCTGGTATGCATGTTGGCAATATTTTTTTCAGCGCAATTTTTATAGTTGCGTTCGATATACACAACAATCAGCGCATTGTTGGCCGATAAAGAAAAAACTCTGTGAAAAAGGTGTCACTATGAATGATTCACTCAAGGCGCAATGCGTTGCCGAGTTTTTGGGCACCGGACTGTTCCTCTTTTTTGGCATTGGTTGTTTGTGCGCCCTAAAACTTGCCGGTGCAAGTCTGGGACTGTGGGAAATTTGTATTATTTGGGGGTTAGGTATTTCACTTGCTGTTTACCTTACGGCAGGCATTTCCGGCGCTCATCTTAACCCGGCGGTTACTATTGCTCTGTGGTTGTTTGCCGCTTTTCCTGGTCGTAAAGTGCTGCCATTTTGTGTGGCACAATTAGCGGGAGCCTTTGGTGGTGCGGTTCTGGCATATTTTTTATACAGCAATTTGTTTGCCGATTTTGAATCTGCTCACAATATGGTTCGTGGTAGTGCAGAAAGTTTACAACTCGCCAGTATCTTCAGTACTTACCCGGCAGCGGCGATAAATGTATGGCAGGCTGCATTGGTTGAAGTGGTCATAACGTCCATGTTAATGGGGTTGATTATGGCGTTGACCGATGACGGTAATGGCGTACCCAAAGGACCGCTTGCGCCTTTACTTATTGGTATTCTGGTCGCTGTTATTGGTGCTTCTACCGGACCATTAACCGGTTTTGCCATGAATCCAGCGCGTGATTTTGGGCCAAAAATTTTCACCTGGCTTGCTGGTTGGGGGGAAATTGCAATGACTGGCGGACGCAATATTCCTTATTTTATTGTACCCATTATTGCTCCGGTCATTGGAGCCTGTGTGGGGGCGGCGATTTATCGCTTTCTTATTGCACAAAATTTACCTGTCAATAGTGTTACGCCTAAAGATATCAGCGAATAGTGAAATAACCTGGCGGTTATAAACGTTTATTTTTTTAGTGTTTGTGATCTGCTTTCCGAACTTATTAAAAAGTCTCCCGCTTCATGGAGGCTTTTGTTATTGTCCGTTGTGCTTCTCGTCAGTAAATCATTAAGGATGATGTGAAGATTAAATGTAAAACAATTGTTTTGCTATAACAATAAATTAACTGGGAGGTTTTATCATGATTTCTGCGGCGACACTTAATTCAGAACTCATTAATAAAATCGCACAGGATTTTGCGCAGGCGACTAGTCTTGCGGTTGTCGTGGTCAATATCCACGGTGATGAAATCTCCGAGCTGTTTAACTTCACCCCATTTTGTCAGATGATGCGCCAACACCCTCAGCTTAGCACTCGCTGTCGCATGAGCGATCGTTGTGGTGGTCTGGAAGCCTCTAAATCAGATCAACCTTGTATTTACCGCTGTCATGCAGGGTTAACCGATTTCTCTATTCCACTGGTGATTGCCGGGCATTTAGTCGGCTTTGTGTTGTGCGGACAAGTCCGCCTGCGTAATGATGATGTTGATTTGATCGATATTCTTAATGTCGATGATTGTTGGCAAGCCGACCCAGAATTACTTAATGAGTTTCGCAAAGTTCCTGAAATGGATTACTCGCGGGTTATAGCCTCTGCTGATTTGTTGAAGTTGATTGTGGAAAATTGCCTCAAAAAGCAACTCAATTTTGTCGTTATTAAAGAGAATAAACCTCATTCGGGGTCAGTTCGTCAGACCCGTGCGCCTAATCCCCATGATAATAAAATGAAAAAAGCATTGCGCTATATCGATGCGCATTTATCAGACGATTTGCGTCTGGAAGATGTTGCCTCGCATGTTTATCTAAGCCCTTATTATTTCAGTAAGTTGTTTAAGAAATATCATGGGATTGGTTTTAATGCGTGGGTAAACCAACAACGAATGGCCAGCGCCCGTGAGCTGCTGTGCCATAGTGACTGGAGTATCGCCAGTATCGCTCGTAATTTAGGCTTCTCACAAACCAGCTATTTCTGCAAAGTTTTTCGCCAGACGTATCAGGTGACTCCGCAGGTATATCGTCAGCAAATTAGTGAAAATGTAGCAGCGGAAACAGCATAAATTTAATGTGGAAAATGAGGGATGATTAAATAGACTCTGGCAATATTAATTAACGTTATTTACGTGTTATGGGATAAGTAGATCAGCTCATAACATACGCTGACAGGTTCGGCACATTTGTGCCTGGGAAGAGGGTGAAAATCCCTCGCAGCCCCCGCTGCTGTAATGCTGACAACCCCGAAAATACCACTGATCGCGAGATTGGGAAGGCCGGGGAAGGATGATGCGAAGCCAGAAGAGCAGCCTGTCAGTCAATACCAACAACTTCGGTGGGAAGTGGGTTGTCCGGAAGCGCCCGGTTGAGTACTGGCGCGTCTTTATACCCCTACCACCCTGAGAGGATCAGGGTATGGCGGCATCATTTAGTTCATTCATTGTAGTGCCGACAGGCACCTGGGCTGCTCTCAATGCGCGGCAATCGTTTTTCATGGTATATCAGCCTGATCGTCATTACAGGAAACGAAGCGGAGGACGGGGGATATGAAAACGATAAAACCCGAATCGATAGCCCTTTTTTGCCTCTCCTCTGGCGATATTAATCTGGCGAAATATCTGGCTGAAATGTTGCCAATGACCTGTTTTGTTGGTGAGGACTGGCAGCAAGGTTTCTTGCCTTTTAAAGGTGGAGCAGTTCAATCGTTATCAGACGCGTATACCGATTATTCAGTGCTGTTATTGATTGCTGAAAACGGGGTCTCCATACCAGAAAGTTTCTCTCATCCTGATGGCGCAACGGTAATCTTAATCACACGGCATAATGCTCGTTTGCTGGCTGGTCCGGCTGGTGGGGCGGTAGCATTAATCCATTATCTGAATGAAATGTGTCAATGCAGAGAAAATGTTGCCAATGGCACATTCTGTCAGACGTTTACACAGGGAAAGCGGACTATTTCACAACACCGCCTTCATTCGTAATGGATTGAGAACGCTGGATTTTTATTTTCATTACGCGCAGTATTAATTGCGGAGATGTTATTACGATCAGCAACGATGGCGCAACCATGGTTCTGGTCAATGAATACCATCATACAATTGAGCCAGGAGTCCGTATGATGATTTTGGTGACGGGTGGTGCACGGAGTGGGAAGAGTCGGCACGCCGAGAGGCTTATCGGGGATACACCACAGGTTCTGTATATCGCCACTTCGCAAATCCTTGATGATGAGATGGCAGCACGGATTGAGCATCATCGGCAGGGGCGTCCGGCGCACTGGCGCACGGTGGAACGCTGGCAACAGCTTGATGAGTTAATTAATGCCGACATTAATCCGCAGAACGCTGTGTTGCTGGAATGCATTACGACAATGGTGACTAATCTGTTGTTTGATTATGGCGGCGATAAAGCCCCTGAAGAATGGGATTATGTGGCGATGGAGCAAGCGATAAATGGCGAGATTCAGTCGCTGATTGCTGCCTGTCAACGTTGCCCTGCAAAGGTCGTATTAGTGACCAATGAAGTGGGAATGGGTATTGTGCCGGAGAATCGTCTGGCGCGATATTTTCGTGATATTGCCGGGCGAGTGAATCAGCAACTGGCCGCTGCGGCAGATGAAGTATGGCTGGTGGTTTCGGGTATTGGAGTAAAAATCAAATGAGTAAATTATTTTGGGCGATGCTCTCTTTCATTACGCGTCTGCCTGTACCGCGTCGTTGGTCCCAGGGGCTGGATTTTGAACATTATTCTCGCGGTATCATTACTTTTCCTTTAATTGGTTTATTGCTTGGCGCGATTAGCGGGCTGGTCTTCATGGTGTTGCAGGCATGGTGTGGCGTACCGCTGGCGGCACTGTTTAGCGTGCTGGTTCTGGCGCTGATGACCGGAGGATTCCACCTGGACGGCCTTGCCGATACCTGTGATGGCGTATTTTCTGCACGTAGCCGAGATCGTATGTTGGAAATCATGCGTGATAGCCGTTTAGGCACCCACGGCGGTCTGGCATTGATTTTTGTTGTGCTGGGAAAGATTTTGATTTTGAGCGAGCTGGCTCTACGTGGTGAGCCGATTCTGGCATCGCTGGCAGCAGCATGTGCTGTCAGCCGAGGGACTGCCGCATTATTGATGTATCGTCATCGTTATGCCCGGGAAGAAGGGCTTGGCAATGTGTTCATTGGCAAAATTGATGGGCGACAAACCTGTGTAACCCTCGGCTTAGCCGTGATTTTTGCTGCTGTATTACTGCCAGGTATGCATGGTGTGGCTGCTATGGTGGTGACGATGGTGGCAATTTTCGTCCTCGGTCAGCTTCTCAAACGTACTCTGGGCGGGCAAACCGGCGATACGCTGGGAGCTGCCATAGAGCTTGGTGAGCTGGTATTTCTGCTGGCGCTGCTATAAAGAGAAGCAACATGCAAACACTTGCCGATTTACTGAATACGATCCCGGCCATCGATCATGCTGCTATGTCACGCGCACAACGGCATATTGACGGGTTACTCAAACCCGTCGGTAGTCTGGGAAGGCTGGAGGCGCTTGCCGTACAACTGGCAGGAATGCCGGGGTTGAATGGTGTTCCTCATGTGGGTAAAAAAGCGGTAGTTGTTATGTGCGCCGATCACGGCGTCTGGGATGAAGGTGTCTCTATTTCCCCGAAAGCGGTGACAGCCATTCAGGCCGAAAATATGCTACGCGGAACAACCGGCGTGTGTGTTCTGGCAGCACATGCGGGGGCTAAAGTTCATGTAATTGATGTAGGGATAGATACTGCGGAGCCAATACCCGGACTTATCAATATGCGTGTCGCTCGAGGTAGCGGCAATATAGCTTCAGGTTCTGCAATGAGCCGCTGTCAGGCTGAAGAGTTGCTTCTGGAAGTCATTCGTTATACGCGTGAACTGGCGAAAAATGGCGTCACGCTGTTTGGCGTGGGTGAGCTGGGAATGGCAAACACGACGACGGCTGCGGCGATAGTCAGCACAATTGCGGGACGCGATCCCGAAGAGGTGGTTGGTATTGGCGCAAACCTGCCGACAGATAAACTGGCAAACAAAGTTGATGTTGTTCGTCGGGCAATTATGTTGAATCAACCGAATCCGCTGGATGGTGTTGATGTACTGGCAAAAGTCGGTGGATTTGATCTGGTCGGAATGGCTGGCGTGATCTCAGGAGCCGCTTCCTGCGGTTTACCCGTGTTGCTGGATGGCTTTCTTTCTTATGCCGCCGCGCTTGCTGCGTGTCAGATGTCGCCTGCAATCAAACCGTATCTTATTCCTTCCCATTTGTCGGCAGAAAAAGGGGCGCGTATTGCGTTGTCGCATTTGGAGCTGGAGCCTTATCTCAATATGGAAATGCGTTTAGGTGAGGGGAGTGGCGCAGCTCTGGCGATGCCCATCATCGAAGCTGCTTGCGCGATATACAACAACATGGGCGAACTTGCTGCCAGTAATATTATTCTACCGGGGAATACAACTTCAGAATTGAACAGTTAAAAACGAAAAGTCTGATAAAAGCTATACTTATCGGATGGCTTTCGCGACTTAGGAAAGGGATATGATGCGTCGTGTAAATATTCTTTGTTCATTTGCTCTGCTTTTTGCCAGCCATAATAGCCTGGCGGTAACTTATCCATTACCCCCAGAGGGGAGTCGTTTAGTGGGGCAGCCACTTACAGTAACGGTTCCCGATCACAATACCCAGCCGCTGGAAACTTTTGCCGCGCAGTACGGACAAGGGCTGAGCAATATGCTGGAAGCGAATCCGGGGGCTGATGTTTTCTTGCCGAAGTCTGGTTCGCAACTCACCATTCCGCAGCAACTGATTTTACCCGCCACTGTGCGAAAAGGGATTGTGGTTAACGTCGCCGAGATGCGTCTGTATTACTACCCACCAGACAGTAATACTGTGGAAGTGTTTCCTATTGGTATTGGTCAGGCTGGACGAGAAACCCCGCGTAATTGGGTGACTGCTGTTGAACGCAAACAAGATGCACCAACCTGGACGCCAACCCCTAACACTCGTCGTGAATATGCAAAGCGTGGGGAGAGCCTGCCTGCATTTGTCCCAGCCGGACCCGATAATCCTATGGGGCTGTACGCTATTTATATCGGCAGGTTATATGCCATTCACGGTACTAATGCCAATTTTGGGATTGGCCTACGGGTAAGTCAGGGCTGTATTCGTCTGCGCAATGACGATATCAAATATCTGTTTGATAATGTTCCGGTAGGGACGCGCGTGCAAATTATTGATCAGCCAGTGAAATACACAACGGAGCCGGATGGTTCAAAGTGGCTGGAAGTTCATGAGCCGCTGTCGCGCAATCGTGCAGAATATGAGTCCGACCGAAAAGTGCCATTGCCGGTGACGCCTTCCTTGCGGGCGTTTATCAACGGACAAGAGGTCGATGTGAATCGCGCGAATGCTGCGTTGCAACGTCGATCGGGAATGCCAGTGCAAATTAGCTCTGGTTCAAAGCAGATGTTTTAAAATAGCTGTTGTATAAAAAGCAAAAAGCCTGCTCGAAAGCAGGCTTTTTTGAATTTGGCTCCTCTGACTGGACT
>NZ_PZKQ01000084.1:0-10552 GCF_003046645.1 Escherichia sp. MOD1-EC6475
AAGTTGGCAGCATCACCCGTGAACGCTACGTATTATCCCTTAGCTTTGTATGGGAAATTTGACGTTAAACAATTTACAACGTGAATGAATTTTGGAGATCTATAAAGTTAGAGGCAGGTAACAAAACGAAGAATTAAACGGCATAAAAAAGTATTATGCCGTCTTAGAATAGAGGATTATTTCAAATTCCCGACCAGGGCTTTGCGGCTGTCTTCCAGTGTCACGACACGGCTACAGACATCTTTGCCAAACTGCTGGAAATCTTTTTCCTGCTTTTTCCACTCGGTTTGGATTGAGGATTGCAGCCCCCCCAGGCTTCCCAGCACATTCTGTAATGGGTTACCGCCGCTTTTCAGCACCGCTTTCGCGCCCATTTCATTAATGCTGTCCTGCAAAATACCGCCCATTGCCTGATTCACTAACTGCTGGCCTTCGGCGCGAACCTGATCGATAGCTTTATAGTGGAACGTCAGGCCATCGCTGCGCGTTTCGATAATGCGGTTCATCTGTTCTTTCAGCTGCGCATCCAGTTTGGTCAGACGGCTGCGCATTTTGCTGCTTTCGCCCATCTCCTGAACGATAATTTTATCCAGCGCGACGCGAGCTTTCTCGACGCGACTTTTCGCGCCTTCATCAATCCACGGTAACGTACTGCGCAATTCTGCCTGATAATCCTTCGCCTGCTCGCGTTGGGCAGCGTTCAGAGAATATTGTTTGCCGTTGTACATCACGTTGCCGTCTGGCGTGATCACCAGATTGCCGTTTTCGCCCTTCACCTGCACGGTTTGCGGGCTGACAATCACATCGTCACGCGGCGTGACGCTGCACTGGTAGTCGGCGTGAGCGGTCATTGCCGTCACTGAAAGTGCTGCCGCCAGCAGCATTTTGCGCATCATAATCTTCCCTCAAGAACAAATCAGGCCAGCATTTGCTGGCCCAGATTGATAACAAAGTGCGCGCTGTCCATGCCGGATGCGGCGTAAACGCCTTATCCGGCCTACTCGATCGTACATCTTTGTAGACCTGATAAGCGTAGCGCATCAGGCAGTTTTGCATTTGTCATCGCCCGTATGTTTTCTTAGTCCCACCAAACGTCGAAAAGTTCGCTGGTGCGTACCTCATCCAGTTTGCGCTCTTCCAGCCACTTACGCACAATCGCCTGATGTTCTTCGGTGCATTTGCCGATTTCCTGCATACAGATCAGACCTTCCCAGGCCAGATAGCCGCTGCCGTCAAAGGCCAGTTTGTTCGGTTCGATAACCTCGTTAATAAAGTCATCAACGGTTTTATCAATTTGTTCTTCCGATGTACCTTCCGGGAATCGCCATGCCACCGAAAATCCTAATTCCTGGAATTCGTCGATGTGCATTTTTTTACGCAGACGACGGCTACGGTTCTTTGCCATTATTTCACCCTCTCGAACATTAAGTCCCATACTCCGTGACCAAGACGATGACCACGTTGTTCAAATTTCGTCACCGGACGTGATGCCGGACGCGGTACGTAATCGTTGCTCTCTGACAGGTTTTTATAACCGTCAATGGAAGACATCACTTCAAGCATATGTTCCGCATAAGGTTCCCAGTCGGTCGCCATATGGAATACGCCCCCCAGTTTCAGTTTGCTTTTTACCAGCTCAGCAAACGGCACCTGAACGATACGGCGTTTATTATGGCGCGCTTTGTGCCACGGGTCAGGGAAAAAGAGCTGAACCATGCTCAATGAATTGTCAGGAATCATTTTATGCAGCACTTCGACTGCGTCATGGCACATCACACGCAGGTTATCTAACCCTTCTTCATGCGCAGAAGCCAGACAAGCGCCAACGCCCGGCGAATGCACTTCAATGCCGAGGAAGTCCTGCTCCGGGCGCTCTTTAGCCATTGCTACCAGCGAAGCGCCCATACCGAAACCAATCTCAAGCGTTACTGGCGCTTCACGGCCAAAAAGCGCAGGGAAATCCAGCATATCTTCGCTGAATTCAACGCCCATCACCGGCCAGTAGTTTTCCAGCGCATGTTCCTGGCCTTTGGTCAGTCGCCCCTGGCGGCGCACAAAACTACGGATACGGCGCAGTGGGCGGCCGTTTTCATCAAATTCCGGTGAGATGACGTCGTTTTTCATAAAGATTTAGTCGCTTGTGAAAGTGTTCTGAAAACGGGCATTATCCAAAGTTAGTTGCCGGATGCAAGCATGATAAGGCCGTGGCTGCGGAAAGTTCCGGTTTACACCCTGCCGTCGCTGTGCTGCAATCTTGCCCCCAACAACAGTGAATTCGGTGACCATGCAAGCGTCGCAATTTTCAGCCCAGGTTCTGGACTGGTACGATAAATACGGGCGAAAAACTCTGCCCTGGCAAATTGACAAGACGCCCTACAAAGTATGGCTCTCAGAAGTGATGTTGCAACAAACTCAGGTTGCGACCGTTATCCCCTATTTTGAACGCTTTATGGCGCGTTTCCCGACGGTGACCGATCTCGCCAATGCGCCGTTGGACGAAGTTCTCCACTTGTGGACCGGGCTTGGCTATTACGCCCGCGCGCGCAATCTGCATAAAGCGGCACAGCAAGTTGCCACCTTACACAACGGTAAATTCCCGGAAACCTTTGAGGAAGTCGCCGCGCTACCTGGCGTCGGACGCTCCACCGCAGGCGCAATACTCTCGCTTTCTCTGGGTAAGCACTTTCCGATTCTCGACGGTAACGTCAAACGGGTGCTGGCGCGCTGCTATGCTGTAAGCGGCTGGCCAGGGAAAAAAGAGGTCGAAAATAAACTGTGGAGTTTAAGCGAGCAGGTTACGCCCGCTGTCGGCGTGGAGCGGTTTAATCAGGCGATGATGGATTTAGGCGCGATGATTTGTACGCGCTCAAAGCCGAAGTGTTCGCTCTGCCCGCTACAAAACGGTTGTATTGCCGCCGCCAATAATAGCTGGTCGCTTTATCCGGGCAAAAAACCAAAACAGACATTACCGGAACGCACAGGTTACTTTCTGCTATTACAGCACGAAGATGAAGTGTTTCTGGCGCAGCGTCCGCCAAGCGGATTGTGGGGGGGCTTATACTGTTTCCCGCAGTTTGCCGATGAAGAAAGTTTGCGGGATTGGCTGGCGCAACGGCAGATTGCTGCCGATAACCTGACGCAACTCACCGCATTTCGGCATACCTTCAGCCATTTCCATTTAGATATTGTGCCTATGTGGCTTCCCGTGTCGTCATTCACCGGTTGCATGGATGAAGGCAATGCGCTCTGGTATAACTTAGCGCAACCGCCGTCAGTTGGTCTGGCGGCTCCCGTGGAGCGTTTGTTACAGCAGTTACGCACTGGCGCGCCGGTTTAGCGCGTGAGTCGATAAAGAGGATGATTTATGAGCAGAACGATTTTTTGTACTTTCCTGCAGCGTGAAGCAGAAGGTCAGGATTTTCAGCTATACCCCGGCGAACTGGGAAAACGCATCTACAACGAGATTTCCAAAGAAGCCTGGGCGCAGTGGCAGCACAAACAAACCATGCTGATTAATGAAAAGAAACTCAACATGATGAATGCCGAGCACCGCAAGCTGCTGGAACAGGAGATGGTCAACTTCCTGTTCGAGGGTAAAGAAGTGCATATCGAGGGCTATACGCCGGAAGATAAAAAATAAAAACAGAGCCGGAGTACGCCTCCGGCAACTTGCATAAAAACAAACACAACACGCACCCGGAATGATGAAAAAATATCTCGCGCTGGCTTTGATTGCGCCGTTGCTCATCTCCTGTTCGACGACCAAAAAAGGCGATACCTATAATGAAGCCTGGGTCAAAGATACCAACGGCTTTGATATTCTGATGGGGCAGTTTGCCCACAATATTGAGAACATCTGGGGATTCAAAGAGGTGGTGATCGCCGGTCCTAAGGACTACGTGAAATACACCGATCAATATCAAACCCGCAGCCACATCAACTTTGACGACGGTACGATCACTATCGAAACCATCGCCGGGACAGAGCCTGCTGCGCACTTGCGCCGGGCAATAATCAAAACGTTATTGATGGGGGATGCTCCAGGTTCGGTCGATCTCTATTCCGACGTTGATGATATTACGATTTCGAAAGAACCTTTCCTTTACGGTCAGGTGGTGGATAACACCGGGCAGCCGATTCGCTGGGAAGGCCGTGCGAGCAACTTCGCGGATTATCTGCTGAAAAACCGTCTGAAAAGCCGCAGCAACGGGCTACGTATCATCTACAGCGTCACCATTAATATGGTGCCGAATCACCTTGATAAACGTGCGCATAAATATCTCGGCATGGTCCGCCAGGCGTCACGGAAATATGGCGTCGATGAGTCGCTGATTCTGGCGATTATGCAGACCGAATCCTCCTTCAACCCATATGCGGTCAGCCGTTCCGACGCGCTGGGATTAATGCAGGTGGTACAACACACCGCCGGGAAAGATGTATTCCGCTCGCAGGGGAAATCCGGCACGCCGAGCCGAAGTTTCTTGTTTGATCCTGCCAGCAATATTGATACCGGCACTGCGTATCTGGCAATGCTGAACAATGTTTATCTTGGCGGCATTGATAACCCAACGTCGCGGCGTTATGCCGTCATCACCGCCTATAACGGCGGCGCAGGCAGCGTATTACGCGTCTTCTCAAATGATAAAATTAAGGCTGCCAACATCATTAATACTATGACGCCGGGCGATGTTTATCAGACACTGACCACACGTCATCCGTCTGCGGAATCTCGCCGCTATCTCTATAAAGTGAACATGGCACAGAAATCTTATCGCCGCCGATAATTGCACTTATCGCCCCTTGACGATGTCTTGGGGCAAAAGTGTTATCTACATCACAATTATGTTTTGCAAAACGATATTATTTGCCACGGGTAACAAAAAAACAGTCAGTGAAGTTGATAGAATCGCATCATCTTGCACAGTCAAATGTGCTTTTTGAAACACTCATCCGCATCATGATGTGAGGAAATTAACATGAATCTTAAGCTGCAGCTGAAAATTCTCTCTTTTCTGCAGTTCTGCCTGTGGGGTAGTTGGCTGACGACCCTCGGCTCATATATGTTTGTTACCCTGAAGTTCGACGGTGCCTCTATTGGCGCAGTTTATAGTTCATTGGGTATCGCCGCTGTCTTTATGCCTGCGTTGCTGGGGATTGTGGCCGACAAATGGTTAAGTGCGAAATGGGTTTACGCCATTTGTCACACTATTGGTGCGATCACTCTCTTCATGGCGGCGAAAGTCACCACGCCGGAGGCGATGTTCCTTGTGATATTGATTAACTCGTTTGCTTATATGCCAACGCTTGGGTTAATCAACACTATCTCCTACTATCGCCTGCAAAATGCCGGGTTGGATATTGTGACGGATTTCCCGCCAATCCGTATCTGGGGCACCATCGGCTTTATTATGGCGATGTGGGTGGTGAGCCTGTCTGGCTTCGAATTAAGCCACATGCAGCTGTATATTGGCGCAGCTCTCTCCGCCGTTCTGGTGCTGTTTACCTTTACGCTGCCGCATATTCCGGTTGCTAAACAGCAAGCGAATCAGAGCTGGACGACTTTGCTGGGGCTTGATGCGTTCGCGTTGTTTAAAAACAAGCGTATGGCGATTTTCTTCATTTTCTCGATGTTGCTGGGTGCGGAACTGCAGATTACCAACATGTTCGGTAATACCTTCCTGCACAGCTTCGACAAAGACCCGATGTTTGCCAGCAGCTTCATCGTGCAACATGCGTCAATCATCATGTCGATTTCGCAGATCTCTGAAACCCTGTTCATTCTGACCATCCCGTTCTTCTTAAGCCGCTACGGTATTAAGAACGTAATGATGATCAGTATTGTGGCGTGGATCCTGCGTTTTGCGCTGTTTGCTTACGGCGACCCGACTCCGTTCGGTACTGTACTGCTGGTGCTGTCAATGATTGTCTACGGTTGCGCATTCGACTTCTTCAACATCTCTGGTTCGGTGTTTGTTGAAAAAGAAGTTAGCCCGGCAATTCGCGCCAGTGCGCAGGGGATGTTCCTGATGATGACCAACGGCTTCGGCTGTATCCTCGGCGGTATTGTGAGCGGTAAAGTGGTTGAGATGTACACCCAAAACGGCATTACCGACTGGCAGACCGTATGGCTGATTTTCGCAGGTTACTCCGTGGTTCTGGCCTTCGCGTTCATGGCGATGTTTAAATACAAACACGTTCGTGTCCCTGCGGGCACACAGACTGTTAGCCACTAATTACGCAAAGAGAAACGGGTCGCCAGAAGGTGACCCGTTTTTTTATTCTCACTTCAATACATAACCGTACAACCGTTTCATGCCGTCCGCATCAGTTTCGCTATAGACACCTTGTAGCTCCGGCGAAAACCCCGGCAGCAAATTCACGCCTTCTTCCAGTGCGAGGAAATAACGCTGTACCGCGCCTCCCCAGACTTCCCCCGGCACTACGCAAAGTACCCCCGGCGGATACGGCAGCGCCCCTTCAGCCGCAATTCGCCCTTCGGCATCACGTATCCGCACCAACTCTACTTCGCCGCGAATATAAGCGCTATGCGCATCCTGTGGATTCATCACCACTGACGGGAAGCTCTGTTGGCGGAACATCGCTTTTTGCAGGTCTTTGACGTCGAAGCTGACATACAAATCGTGCATCTCCTGACACAACTGGCGCAAAGTGTAGTCGCGGTAGCGCACCGGATATTTGTTATAAACACTCGGCAGCACCTCAGCCAGCGGCGAATCATCCTCAATATGCTGTTCAAACTGCGCCAGCATCGACACCAGTTGTGCCAGCTTCTCGTGACTTTCCGCCGGTGTTAATAAGAACAAAATGGAGTTGAGATCGCACTTTTCCGGTACGATGCCGTTCTCACGCAGATAATGCGCCAGAATCGTCGCCGGTACGCCAAAATTGCTATATTCACCGGTTTCGGCATCGATACCTGGCGTGGTCAGTAACAGCTTGCACGGATCAACAAAATACTGCTCTGCGGCATATCCCTCAAAGCCGTGCCACTTTGCTCCTGGTTCAAAGCTGAAGAAACGGCGGTCACTGGCCAACGCTGACGTCGGATAATCCTGCCACAATTTGCCATCGACAACGGGTGGGATAAACGGACGGAACAGCTTACAGCGTGCAAGAATCGCCTTGCGCGCTTCAATTCCCGTCTCAACGCACTCCGCCCACAGCCGACGACCACTCTCCCCTTCATGGATTTTGGCATTGACGTCCAGCGCGGCAAATAGCGGATAGAACGGGCTGGTGGAAGCATGGAGCATAAAGGCATTATTCAACCGCTTATGCGGGCAAAAACGCGCCTGCCCGCGAATATGGTTATCTTTTTTATGGATCTGCGACGTCTGCGAGAATCCCGCCTGCTGTTTATGCACCGACTGAGTAACAAAGATCCCCGGATCGTTTTCGTTAAGTTCCAACAGCAGCGGCGAGCTATCCGCCATCATCGGGATAAACTGTTCATAACCGACCCATGCGGAATCAAACAGAATGTAATCGCACAGATGCCCAATGGTATCGATCACCTGACGGGCGTTATAGACAGTGCCGTCATAGGTTCCTAACTGAATGATCGCCAGGCGAAACGGGCGCGATTGCTCTGCTTTTGCTGGCGCAACGTCGCGAATTTGCTCGCGCAAATAATCTTCATTAAAACAGCGCGCATCAATACCGCCGATAAAACCGAACGGGTTACGCGCGGCCTCCAGATACACCGGCGTCGCACCGGCCTGAATCAACGCGCCGTGATGGTTCGACTTATGATTATTGCGGTCAAACAGCACCAGATCGCCACGTGTTAGCAACGCATTGGTCACGACCTTATTCGCAGCTGAAGTACCGTTAAGAACAAAATAGGTTTTATCGGCATGAAAAACTTTGGCTGCGAATTTCTGCGCATCTTTCGCCGAGCCTTCATGGATAAGCAGATCGCCCAGTTTCACATCGGCATTACACATATCGGCGCGAAAGACGTTCTCACCGAAGAAATCGTAAAAATGGCGTCCGGCTGGATGCTTCTTAAAGAACGCACCGTGTTGATGCCCAGGGCAAGCAAAAGTGCTGTTGCCCATCTCAACGTACTGCGTCAGCGTGCCATAAAACGGTGGCAGCAAATTCTCTTCATACTGACAGGCTGCGGATTCCAGCTCCAGCCACTGCTGCTCGTTGCCGTTGATTACCGCCGTAACGCCCGCAGGTAATTCAACAACATGTTCGGAATACAAAAACACCGGTAGATGAAAACCGGTGCGCTTAAGCAACGCAAGAATGCCACTGCGACTATCCGCAGCGGTAATGACGACTGCCGCGACGTCCGTAAAATCAGTATCTCCCAACGCCACCACGCGGCGATGAGTAGAAAGTCGGGATACCAGTTCACTACTGGCGGCAATATTCATTGATTTCATAAGCGCAAAACCCGTTTCGGGGAAGTAAGAATACCGGACAAGGTGAAAAACCCTGCCCCACGAGATATGGGTCAAACTGGTCACCAGCTCCGACCGCCAGACATCAGTAAAAGCAGAAACGCTCTGATTTTACTGTTGTCCTGCAGTGAGCGTGCGTTAACTTCACCGCATGAGCAGAAAAAGGGAGGAGTTTCGCACGAAACGGCGATTAGCGAGAGAATGTAAGGAGGTGGCGTGCATCGGGCAAACTCCGTACAGAGAGGAGAAAATTCGCGCAATCATGGCACCTTTCACCAGAGCGTGCAAGCCAGGACTTTGCGAACAAACAAGCCATCGAAGGAGCCAAACGTTCATAATAAGAAAATCAGACAATGCAGCTAACAGGAACTCTTGTGGTCATCGGTCCTTTTATCAACGCAAGTGCAGTATTACTGGGTGGCGTTCTCGGTGCACTCCTTAGTCAACGCTTACCGGAACGTATCCGCGTCTCCATGACATCAATTTTTGGTCTGGCATCGCTGGGGATTGGTATTTTACTGGTGGTGAAATGCGCCAACCTTCCGGCGATGGTTTTAGCAACCTTACTCGGTGCATTAATCGGCGAAATGTGTCTGCTGGAAAAAGGCGTCAATACCGCGGTCACCAAAGCACAAAATCTGTTTCGCCACTCACGTAAGAAGCCAGCGCATGAATCTTTTATTCAGAATTATGTCGCGATTATTGTCCTGTTTTGCGCCAGCGGCACCGGGATCTTCGGGGCAATGAACGAAGGGATGACCGGCGATCCGAGTATTTTAATCGCCAAGTCATTTCTTGATTTCTTTACGGCGATGATCTTCGCCTGCTCGCTGGGTATTGCGGTATCGGTGATTAGTATCCCATTACTGATCATCCAGTTAACGCTGGCGTGGGCTGCCGCGCTGATATTACCGCTGACCACACCGTCGATGATGGCAGACTTCAGCGCCGTAGGTGGTTTATTGCTGCTGGCAACCGGATTACGCATCTGTGGCATTAAAATGTTCCCGGTGGTCAACATGCTTCCAGCACTCCTTCTGGCAATGCCGCTTTCCGCCGCCTGGACCGCCTGGTTTGCCTGACAATGCGTGCAATAGCGGCAAAGTGATGATAGATTGTGCAGTCTGCAGTAAATTGAAGAAATTTGATTGACGAGACGAGGCGAATCAGGTTTAATGCGCCCCGTTGCCCGGATAGCTCAGTCGGTAGAGCAGGGGATTGAAAATCCCCGTGTCCTTGGTTCGATTCCGAGTCCGGGCACCAAATTCATATCAACGGACCTCCACGGAGGTCCGTTTTTCGTTTCAGAACGCCACAATTTAAGCGTTCTGCCTCCAAATCAATTCTACCGAACTCAACCAGATTCCCCCCACATCAACCCCATTGTGTGGGTATAATTGCGGGTATACCCCAGTTCGACAGAATTTGTACCCTCTTTAACGCATTCAGAAGGCTGAACTATGGCACTGACTGACGCAAAAATCCGGGCTGCAAAGCACACTGACAAGGCTTATAAACTCACTGACGGGGCTGGCATGTTCCTGCTGGTTCATCCTAATGGTTCCCGTTACTGGCGTCTCCGTTATCGTATTCTGGGTAAGGAGAAGACTCTGGCACTTGGTGTATATCCAGAAGTTTCTCTCTCCGAAGCTCGTACAAAACGGGATGAGGCCCGAAAACTGATTTCAGAGGGGATTGACCCTTGCGAACAAAAAAGAGCTAAAAAAGTAGTCCCTGATTTACAACTCTCTTTTGAACATATTGCACGACGCTGGCATGCCAGTAATAAACAATGGGCACAATCACACAGCGATAAAGTAATCAAAAGCCTCGAGACACACGTTTTCCCCTTTATCGGCAACCGGGATATCACAACACTCAATACCCCGGACCTGCTTATCCCTGTTCGTGCTGCAGAAGCAAAACAAATTTATGAAATCGCCAGTCGTCTGCAGCAAAGAATATCTGCTGTAATGCGTTATGCCGTACAGTCTGGCATCATCAGATATAACCCGGCTCTGGATATGGCTGGTGCATTGACCACGGTAAAACGCCAGCATCGCCCTGCTCTGGATCTTTCACGCCTGCCTGAACTTCTGTCGGGTGATGCTGCCAAC
>NZ_PZKQ01000085.1:0-30327 GCF_003046645.1 Escherichia sp. MOD1-EC6475
GATAGCATGTGTTAAGCCAGCCGCCAGCGTTAAATCTGAGCCATGGTCAAACTCATCAAGTTAAAAGTTTGACGCTGAAAGAATTAAACTTAGTAATGAATTACGTGTTCACTCTTGAAACTTAGTATTCATTTATCGTCTTGCGGCGTTAAGAATACGTATCATCGAGGGCCCACACAGATTGTGTGGTAAATTGTTAAAGAGCAGTTGCGACGCGGCCTTCAGCTCACTGTCGCGAGGTGGCGTATATTACGCTTTCCTCTTTCAGAGTCAACCCTGAATTTCAGGATTTTTTCTCTTCAACCGAACCGGCTGTTTGTGTGAAGTGATTCACATCCGCCGTGTCGATGGAGGCGCATTATAGGGAGTTCTCCTGAGGCCGCAATAGAAAAATTGCAAAAAAATGACTGACTGCTGCATTCCCCAGCAAAACCCCTATTTATACCTTTTTACGCACAGAGTTATCCACAATCATAAGCGTTATTTCTGTATTCCTGACCTGCTAACCACAATCGAAATGGTGCTCACCATCGAAACAAAAAAATTCGCGAGCGTTGCGCAAACGTTTTCGTTACAATGCGGGCGAAAAATAAAGATGCCCCGTTAGGGGCGTTAGCTGAGTTTTTCGCGAAAAATTCAGCTAACGCTCTCTGTAATAGTCAAATCCAGGGGATTTACCATGCAACAACGTCGTCCAGTCCGCCGCGCTCTGCTCAGTGTTTCTGACAAAGCAGGTATCGTCGAATTCGCTCAGGCACTTTCCGCACGCGGTGTGGAACTGCTATCTACAGGAGGCACTGCCCGACTGTTAGCAGAAAAGGGGCTGCCGGTGACCGAAGTTTCCGATTACACCGGTTTCCCGGAGATGATGGATGGACGTGTGAAGACTCTGCATCCGAAAGTACATGGTGGCATTCTGGGCCGTCGCGGCCAGGACGATGCCATTATGGAAGAACATCAGATCCAGCCTATCGATATGGTGGTTGTTAACTTGTATCCGTTCGCCCAGACAGTTGCTCGTGAAGGCTGCTCGCTGGAAGATGCGGTTGAGAACATCGATATCGGCGGCCCAACGATGGTGCGCTCCGCCGCCAAGAACCATAAAGATGTCGCAATCGTGGTTAAGAGCAGCGACTACGACGCCATTATTAAAGAGATGGATGCCAACGAAGGTTCACTTCTGCTTGCAACCCGTTTCGACCTCGCTATCAAAGCCTTCGAGCACACTGCCGCCTACGACAGCATGATTGCCAACTACTTCGGCAGCATGGTTCCGGCTTACCACGGTGAAAGCAAAGAAGCTGCCGGTCGCTTCCCGCGCACGCTGAACCTGAACTTCATTAAGAAGCAGGATATGCGTTACGGCGAGAACAGCCACCAGCAGGCTGCCTTCTATATAGAAGAGAATGTAAAAGAAGCCTCCGTTGCCACAGCAACCCAGGTTCAGGGTAAAGCCCTCTCTTATAACAACATCGCCGATACCGATGCGGCGCTGGAGTGCGTGAAAGAGTTCGCCGAGCCGGCATGTGTGATTGTGAAGCACGCCAACCCTTGCGGCGTGGCTATCGGCAATTCCATTCTTGATGCTTACGATCGCGCGTACAAAACAGACCCGACCTCCGCATTCGGCGGCATCATTGCCTTTAACCGCGAGCTGGATGCTGAAACCGCACAGGCCATCATTTCTCGTCAGTTTGTCGAAGTGATTATTGCACCGTCCGCCAGCGAAGAAGCCCTGAAAATCACCGCCGCCAAGCAGAACGTACGCGTTCTGACCTGCGGTCAGTGGGGCGAACGTATTCCGGGTCTTGATTTCAAACGCGTGAACGGCGGTCTGCTGGTTCAGGATCGCGATCTGGGGATGGTCGGTGCAGAAGAACTGCGCGTCGTCACCAAACGTCAGCCGACCGAGCAGGAACTGCGTGATGCGCTGTTCTGCTGGAAAGTGGCGAAGTTTGTGAAATCCAATGCCATCGTCTATGCCAAAAACAATATGACCATCGGGATTGGCGCAGGCCAGATGAGCCGCGTGTACTCCGCCAAAATCGCCGGTATTAAAGCTGCCGATGAAGGTCTGGAAGTCAAAGGTTCCTCTATGGCTTCTGACGCGTTCTTCCCGTTCCGTGATGGTATTGATGCTGCCGCCGCTGCCGGCGTGACCTGCGTAATCCAGCCTGGCGGTTCTATTCGTGATGACGAAGTGATTGCCGCCGCCGACGAGCACGGTATTGCAATGCTCTTCACCGACATGCGCCACTTCCGCCATTAATGGAGCGACAGATGAAAGTATTAGTGATTGGTAACGGCGGACGCGAGCACGCACTGGCCTGGAAAGCGGCGCAGTCGCCGCTGGTTGAGACCGTATTTGTCGCACCGGGTAATGCGGGAACGGCGCTGGAGCCTGCGCTGCAAAACGTCGCTATCGGCGTAACCGATATCCCGGCGCTGCTGGACTTCGCGCAAAACGAAAAGATCGATCTGACCATTGTCGGCCCGGAAGCGCCGCTGGTGAAAGGCGTGGTCGATACCTTCCGCGCCGCCGGGCTGAAAATCTTCGGCCCAACCGCAGGCGCCGCGCAACTGGAAGGCTCGAAAGCGTTTACCAAAGATTTCCTGGCCCGCCATAAGATTCCTACAGCGGAATATCAGAACTTCACCGAGGTAGAACCTGCGCTGGCGTATCTGCGTGAGAAAGGCGCGCCAATCGTCATTAAAGCTGACGGTCTGGCTGCCGGGAAAGGCGTTATCGTGGCGATGACGCTGGAAGAAGCGGAAGCGGCTGTTCATGATATGCTGGCGGGCAACGCTTTTGGCGACGCGGGTCATCGCATTGTTATCGAAGAGTTCCTCGACGGCGAAGAAGCGAGTTTTATCGTAATGGTGGATGGTGAGCATGTGCTGCCGATGGCCACCAGCCAGGATCACAAACGCGTAGGCGATAAAGATACCGGGCCAAACACCGGCGGAATGGGGGCTTACTCTCCTGCGCCGGTAGTGACCGATGAAGTTCATCAGCGCACCATGGAACGTATCATCTGGCCAACCGTGAAAGGCATGGCGGCGGAAGGCAATACCTACACCGGTTTTCTCTATGCAGGTTTGATGATCGACAAACAGGGCAACCCGAAGGTTATCGAATTTAACTGCCGCTTTGGCGATCCAGAAACCCAGCCGATTATGCTGCGCATGAAGTCCGATCTGGTTGAGCTCTGCCTGGCAGCCTGTGAAGGCAAGCTGGACGAGAAAACATCCGAGTGGGATGAACGCGCTTCCCTCGGCGTGGTGATGGCTGCGGGTGGATATCCGGGCGATTATCGCACTGGCGATGTGATCCACGGCCTGCCGCTGGAAGAAGTCGAAGGCGGTAAAGTGTTCCACGCGGGCACGAAACTGGCGGATGACGAGCAGGTAGTGACCAGCGGCGGGCGCGTACTGTGCGTCACCGCGCTGGGTCATACCGTAGCAGAGGCGCAGAAACGCGCTTATGCCTTAATGACCGATATCCACTGGGACGACTGCTTCTGCCGGAAAGATATCGGCTGGCGCGCTATCGAACGCGAGCAGAACTAACGCGACAGTTTTGCCAATAGCGTTTTGCGCGTAATCCCTAACTGACGGGCGGCTTCGGTTTTGTTGCCGCCCGTTTTCTCCAGCGCCGCCAGAATCACCTCTTTTTCCACTTCCACCAACGGCTGAATGTCCTGAGTTTGCGCCAGCGGGATCGGCGTACTGGCAATCGCCAGCGGCAGCTCGCGTTCGGAAATATATTCCCCGGTCAGCAGCACCACTGCCCGTTCTACCGCGTTTTCCAGTTCGCGAATATTTCCCGGCCAGTCGTAGTGAATCAGCAGATCCATCGCCTGGGGCGTAAAGCCTTTTATCGTCTTACGATTGCGTTCAGCAAATCGTTGCAGAAAATGGTCAGCCAGCAGGGGAATATCCTCCCGTCGTTGCCGCAGCGACGGTACTTCAATTGCCACCACGTTCAGCCGATAGTAGAGATCCTGGCGAAAACGCCCGGCCTTTACCTCAGCGGCAAGATCGCGATGGGTCGCCGCAATCAGCCGGACATCAACCGAGATGGTCTGGTTGCTGCCGACACGCTGAACTTCGCGCTCCTGAATCGCACGCAGCAGACGAACCTGCATCATCGGCGAGATATCGCCAATTTCATCGAGAAACAGCGTGCCGCCGTCCGCCTCAACAAAGCGCCCTTCACGCCGTTTGTCGGCTCCAGTAAACGCCCCTTTTTCGTGACCGAACAATTCAGATTCCAGCAAGGATTCGTTGAGTGCCGCACAGTTGAGCGTTACCAGCGGTTTTTCGCTACGTGCGCTACTGGCGTGAATCGCCCTGGCGACCAGCTCTTTACCGGTGCCGGAATCGCCGTGGATCAGCACCGTGGCTTCCGATGGCGCGACGAGGGCGATTTCACTGAGCAGGTGTTGCATCGCCGGGCTTTTACCGACCATACCGAACTGGCTGGCAGACACCGCAGGCGTTTCAGCGTCAACACTGTGCGTATGTGCGAGCGCCTTTTCCAGTGTCGCCTGCAGGTTATCGAAATCCAGCGGCTTGATGAGATAATCCAGCGCCCCAGTTTTCAGTGCCTCTACCGCCGTCTCGACGCTGGAGTACGCGGTCATAATCAGCACCGGAATCGCGGGGTTTAATGTTTTGATCTCTTTCAGCGTGGCGATGCCATCCATCTCTGCCATTCGCACATCGCAAAGCACAAGATCAAAAACCTGTTCCCGCACCTGCGCCAGCGCCTGTTGCCCACTATTCGCCAGCGCGACGTTATAGCCCCAGCCGCGCAGTAATGCCTGCAAGATGGTGCAGTGGCTAATGTCATCATCCACCACCAGAATATCGATATTATCGTGCGTCATCCTTGTGGGTCCTTACGCGTAATATTGACCGGAAACCAGAGGGTGAACGTTGCGCCTTTTCCCTCCTGGCTTGCGACCTGAATTGTACCACCGTGTTGTTCAACAATATTATGCACGACCGCCAGCCCCAGTCCGGTGCCTTCGGCTTTGGTGGTGAAGTATGGGGTGAAAATGGCTTCAAGCTGATCCGCCGCAATTCCCTTACCGCTGTCGGTAACGCTGATTTTCACGCCCGCGCCGCTTTCGCTGGCCGTCACGCTAATCACGCCATGCTGACCAATCGCCTGAATAGCATTGAGATAGAGATTCAACAGGACCTGAGTCAGCCTGTCCGGATCGGCCTGAATTTCCGGTAATGTGTCGTTGGCGGTAAAGCGTAACTGGATCTCCCGGCTGTTTGCATCCTGGCTCACCAGCTGTAATGAATGGTTAATCAAGGTATTGAGATCCACCGCCTGCAAAGCCAGGTGCGTTGGCTTGACCAGTTCCAGCAACTCACTCACCACACGATTCAAACGGTCGGCCTCTTTCGCCATCACCTGCGCCAGTTGATGCGCTTCCCCGCCCTCTGGTGCTCGTTCGGCAAAGTATTTCGCCAGCCCTTTAATTGAGGAAAGCGGATTGCGAATTTCATGGGCAACGCCTGCCGCCAGATGCCCCAGCGCCACCAGCTTCTCTTTGCGCTTCATCTCATCCTGTAGAAGCTTGCGCGAGCGCAGATATCGGCGATACCAGAAGAATGACAACACGCTTGCCAGCAGTACCGTCGCCAGGGCGAAGAGGATAATCAGGGTGTTGCGCTTCTCCCCAATCTGGGTTGCAACCAGATCACTGGCATCAACAGCGATAAAGATAGCCTGTTGTGCTTCTGCCTGTGGCACAGCTTTTCCGTTACAGCGCGGCATATTGTGCATACCATGCCGCCAGGGAGCTGACATTGGCTGGAACAAACGATAGACCTCAAGCGCAGGCGCAGTTTCCGCTTTCTCAAGCAGTCGCCAGCGGGAGTTTTCCTCTGGCTTTAACTGCTGCATTTCATCTGGCGAATAGAGTGCACGCCCGACCATTTCGGGGTCACTGTGAAGAATGATGATGCCCTGGGCATCGGTGACAGCAAACCACAATACCCCCGGCTGGCCTGCCATCTCTTCCAGAAGTGCCTGCTGCTGAATATGGTGCATTCGCATCCCCATCCCTACGCGACTTCCTGACTCCAGAGCGCGAATAAGCACATTACCTTTTTCCAGTAATGCCTGGCGGTCGGCCTCGCTTGCCCGCCCATAATCGCGAATAACCGTCACTGCAAACAATCCCACCAGCCCAACAATGACCACGGGGAGGATCGCGCTTAACCATTTGGCTAAGGCGTCTTTAGAACGTTGCATAAAACGCATCTTCTTCGTTGCCTGTTCATCCCTTTTTGACAGCAGAAATCATGCCATCTTTTATCAGCGTTTACCCTGCGCTGTAACACAAACACTTACGTTTCAATGAGTAAAAATGACTCGCTACCCACAGCAGGCGAGTCATTTTTACTCGCTTATCATGCCAGATTGCCCGTCACATCAGCGTTTCGTCGTTGGCACGGAAGATGCAATACCCGAAGTAAGACAACCACTGGAGGATTAACCATGAAACGGAACACGAAAATTGCCCTGGTGATGATGGCGCTTTCAGCAATGGCGATGGGATCGACATCTGCATTTGCTCACGGCGGACACGGTATGTGGCAGCAAAATGCCGCGCCTTTGACCAGCGAACAACAGACGGCGTGGCAGAAAATCCATAATGACTTTTACGCCCAAAGCAGCGCGCTGCAACAGCAACTGGTGACGAAGCGTTATGAATACAACGCTCTATTAGCCGCTAACCCACCGGATAGCAGCAAAATTAACGCGGTCGCCAAAGAGATGGAGAATTTGCGTCAGTCGTTAGATGAGTTGCGGGTGAAACGGGATATCGCGATGGCTGAAGCAGGTATTCCGCGCGGTGCCGGAATGGGCATGGGTTACGGCGGCTGTGGTGGTGGTCATATGGGTATGGGCCACTGGTAAACTAGAACGTTTTCTCGTTGGGTTGCCAGCGACAGAAATCAGAGTTTGCCACTAACAGTAATTGCGAACCTTCGGGCGCTTCCAGCCATGCCACGCTGACATCAACAGAAGAGCGGCTCTGGCGGCGCTCAATATGCGCTATCGCCTGCGAATCTAAATCAGGTTTAATGGTTTGCCCTTCGCAGGTAGTCACCGTCTGTTCCATCTCATGCCAGCGTCCCTGACGCAGCACCACTCTCCCCTGGCGTAAAGCATCGCTAATTTGGCGGATTTGGTCAGCACGATAACGGTATAAATCGATTTGGTCGTTAGAAAGCTGCTGCTTTTCCCCGTCGGATTCACGTTGCATAAAGCTCAGGTCACCGCGATCGTCAAAACGCGCGCGGATATTCACCGGCGGTTTGCTATAAACGTTGATATTGATAAGCGTGAGGTTATCGCCCTGCCAGCGATACTCTCGCGTCGTGGTATCGCCATTGCGCCACGGACTGAACACAGCAAGCAAATGCACATTATCGCCGCTGTCTTTTCGCCAGATACGTACCGCGCCCTGGTCTTCAGCAAAACCACTGGCGGTAAAGGGAGGAAGTGAAGAGTTGTGGCTACAGGCAGTAAGAAACAGAGCGCCCGCCAGCATCAATGATCGACGCCAGAAAGACAAAAGGGGTGAAACCACCCCTTCGTTAAAACTGTTCACTGCCACGCAATCTTACTTAACTGCGTCTTTCAGTGCCTTGCCAGAAACAAATGCCGGTACGTTAGCTGCGGCGATTTTGATTTCTTTACCGGTCTGCGGGTTGCGGCCAGTACGCTCAGCGCGGTGGTTCACTTTGAAGGTTCCGAAACCAACCAGTTGTACAGCATCGCCTTCTTTCAGAGACTCAGTAATTGCAGCCAGAGTGGACTCCAGAGCAGCTTTAGCCTGGGTTTTGGACAGTTCTGCTTTCTCTGCAATTACATCAATCAGTTGAGTCTTGTTCATAAGTTATCCTTACAATGTGTTTATCGCTTGCTAAGCATCGAGTGCGACGGAAATGCCAGAATAGCACTCTCCTGCATACACGCACCGATAGCCACTTTTTTTCGCCCCCCAAATGTAGACCAGACGGGGGGCGAAAGGGAAGACTCCAGGTACGACAAATCAGGCGTTAATTCACGTTTTCTGGTCTTATTGCTGAAAAATTATACCAATATTGCTCTCACCCGCCTCACGCAGGTCGGCTCTAAGGCCTTTTATCAGCTCAATGTCACGTTCTTCACACTCGGCTAAAAGTCGGAATATTTCCCACTGAATGTCCCATTCTTGCTCAACGGCTGGGTTTTCTTTCAGCTCTTCATCGCTCATTTCACGACCAGCCTGAGTCATTTCCAGCATCGCAACGGTAGTGATGGAGGTCTTACTCACTTCCACCGCGTGTTCGAGCGTTTCGCCACTCAAACGTGAATGAACCAGTTCACTTAACGCCACGCAGGCATCAATTGCCGGATAAACGCCGTACAGATCGAAATCGTCCGCTGAAGGAATCGCTTCCTCAAATTTCTCCAGTTGGCTGTCGAAATTCACTTTTGCGTCTTTGACGGTCAGTGTTTCCCAGATGAGATCGAGAATACGGCGGTAAATTTGCCCATCACCAAAACCGGTTTGCTGGCAAAACATGGCGTAATTGGGGTACATGCGTTCGCATAAGCAGGCCATGAAAGTGACATGCTGCCAGCTTTCCAGGCGCTCCAGACGCAGATGAATCGGGTTTTGTAACATGTTGAGTTCTCAAATACGGAAATTATCCGCAGTTTACCTGAATTAGGGCTGATTTGCTGTATAGCGCACAAATGCCGGACGTTCCGAGGCCACGGCATCCGCCCAGCGCGTTGGCTCCGGCAGACGATAGCCTTTCATGCAGCGTTGTACCCACGCCAGCGCGCTATCCACGCTGACCCGATGACCCGTAGCGATAAACAGCGGGTTGCAGCGTGCTTTGCTGCGCCAGACCCAGGCCAACTGCTCGCCTTTATCCATCAGCGGCGCCAGCGCGCCCGGTTCGCTGGAGAGCGGTTCGAATTTACCGCAGAGCCGTTTTTTCGCCACGCCTATCGTTGGCACATCCACCAATAAGCCAAAATGGCTGGCGACACCAAGACGGCGAGGATGCGAGATCCCATGACCATCGACAAACACTAAATCCGGCTTTTGCGACAGCATCTCCCACGCTGCCAGCAGCGCAGGATATTCGCGGAAGGAGAGAAAACCAGGAATGTAAGGCATGGTAGTGGCGATGCGGGCCACTTTATACTCCACCAGCTCAAGCGAGGGGTATTTCAGCAGCACCATCGCCGCTCGCGTCACTTCTCCGCCCTGCTCAAACCCGACATCGGCTCCGGCGATCAGATCCGGTGGATCTTTATCGAGTCGATCCTCGCGGATCACAGAAGAAGCCAGTTCAAGTTGTTGTGTGCGTAATGACGCGAGATCCATAACCACTCCTTACTGATGATAAGGCGCAGACAGGCGATGCACTGCCTCCACAAACACGCCAGCATGTTCTGGCGGCACATCCTGGTGAATGCCGTGACCAAGGTTAAAGACATGACCTTCGCCGTGACCGAAACCTGCAAGTATAGTCGCTACTTCTTCTTCAATTCGGGCTGGCGGCGCGTACAGCATCGACGGGTCCATATTGCCCTGCAACGCGACTTTATTACCCACGCGGCGGCGCGCATCGGCGATGTCGGTTGTCCAGTCCAGTCCCAGCGCATCGCAACCGGTTTCCGCCATGGCTTCCAGCCACTGTCCGCCACCTTTGGTAAACAGTGTTACTGGTACGCGGCGACCGTCGTTTTCACGCAATAAACCATCAACAATTTTATGCATGTAATAGAGCGAGAATTGTTGGTAGTCGCGCCCGGTAAGCACTCCGCCCCAGGTGTCAAAAATCATCACTGCCTGAGCACCGGCTTTAATCTGCGCGTTCAGATACAGGGTGACGCTTTTCGCCAGTTTATCGAGCAGAGCGTGCAGTGCCTGCGGATCGGCATACATCATTTTTTTGATCACTGTGAAGGCTTTGCTGCTGCCGCCTTCCACCATGTAGGTCGCCAGCGTCCACGGGCTGCCGGAAAAACCAATCAGCGGCACTTCGCCTTTCAGTTCGCGGCGAATGGTACGCACCGCGTTCATCACGTAACCCAGCTCATCTTCCGGGTCCGGAATTGGCAGTTTATCGACGTCAGCTTTGCAGGTGACTGGCGAGGTAAAACGCGGGCCTTCTCCGGCTTCAAAATAGAGCCCTAACCCCATCGCGTCCGGCACGGTGAGGATATCGGAAAAGAGGATCGCCGCATCCAGCGGGTAGCGACGCAGCGGTTGCAAAGTCACTTCGCACGCCAATTCGGCATTTTTGCACAGCGACATAAAATCGCCCGCTTGGGCGCGCGTAGCTTTATATTCCGGTAGATAGCGACCCGCCTGGCGCATCATCCATACTGGAGTGACATCAACGGGCTGGCGCAGCAGCGCCCGCAGATAACGATCGTTTTTAAGTTCGGTCATTTTGGCTATTCCTTAGTGCGTCAGGCGGTCAGTGTATCATCACTCATACTCTGCCCGACACATCGCCACCGTATCTTCTATCAGGCGGCGCGCCACGGTGCCGGGCGGTGGCAGTAAGGGTAAATCGTCGTAGCGATACCAGTTCGCCTCCAGCAGTTCTTTCGGGTCAATCACGATGTCGCCGCTGTCATAGTCCGCCATAAACGCAGTCATTAATGACTGAGGAAACGGCCACGGCTGAGAAGTCACGTAACGCAGGTTTTTGACTTTGATGCCACTCTCTTCCATTACTTCCCGCGCGACCGCCTGTTCGAGGGTTTCGCCCACTTCGACGAATCCGGCAAGTACCGTATGGACACCGTTACGATGGCGGGTATGCTGAGCGAGCAGGATTGAATCATTGCGGCGGATGGCAACGATAATGCAGGGGGCGATTTGCGGATAGTAACGCTCACGGCAGTGACTGCACAGCATCGCCCATTCTGTTTTGCTCGGGTACATTTCATGCCCGCAATACCCGCAGTATTTATGCGAGCGGTAAAACTCCGCCAGTTGCACGCCGCGTCCGGCTAGTTGAAACAACCCGACGTCCAGATCAATGACCTGGCGCACCGAGCCCATATCATGGCGACGCTGCTGTTGAACTAGCCAAACAGGTTCCCCCTGCCATTCGCCGATTTGTAGTGCGCGCTGACCCACAAGATCGAAATTTGCCGCTTCGCCATATGGCAATTCTCCCTTCGGCAACCACAATTTTTGCTCATGACTGACGACCCACCAGCCGTGATCTAATTTTTCAATTATACGATCCATAGCTCTTGCACTACCTTTGCATCACTGGCATGTTTAACATGGTTTTTACATTTCTCACTGAGCAGTTTTTGAATACAAACTTGCGGAGTCAATCATGCTTAACCAGCTCGATAACCTGACGGAGCACGTCAGAGGAAGTAACAAACTGGTTGATCGCTGGCTACATGTACGTAAGCATCTGCTCGTGGCTTACTACAATCTGGTTGGCATTAAGCCTGGCAAAGAATCGTACATGAGGCTAAACGAAAAAGCCCTTGATGATTTTTGCCAGAGTCTGGTCGATTATCTGTCTGCCGGACATTTCAGTATTTATGAGCGCATTCTCCATAAGTTGGAAGGCAACGGGCAACTCGCGCGCGCCGCAAAGATTTGGCCGCAACTGGAAGCCAATACACAACAGATTATGGATTACTACGATTCCAGCCTGGAAACCGCCATCGATCATGATAATTACCTTGAGTTTCAACAGGTTTTATCTGATATCGGCGAGGCGCTGGAAGCACGCTTTGTACTGGAAGATAAGCTGATTCTGCTGGTGCTTGATGCCGCCCGCGTCAAACATCTTGCTTGAGTTCTGCGCTGTTAACGCGTAATTTACATTCAACGCCCCGTTTTCGGGGCTAATTTCTTGTCGGAGTGCCTTAACTGGCTGAGACCGTTTATTCGGGATCCGCGGAACCTGATCAGGCTAATACCTGCGAAGGGAACAAGAGTTAATCTGCTATCGCATCGCCTTTGCGCGATCGTCTCTTGCTTCATCCGTCGTCTGACAAGCCACGTCCTTAACTTTTGGAATGAGCTATGTCTGCAACAAAACTAACCCGCCGCGAACAGCGCGCCCAGGCGCAACATTTTATCGACACCCTGGAAGGCACCGCCTTTCCCAACTCAAAACGCATTTACATCACTGGCACACACCCCGGCGTGCGCGTGCCGATGCGTGAGATCCAGCTTAGCCCGACGCTAATCGGCGGCAGCAAAGAACAGCCGCAGTATGAAGAAAACGAAGCGATTCCGGTCTACGACACCTCCGGCCCGTATGGCGATCCGCAGATTGCCATTAACGTGCAGCAAGGGCTGACAAAACTACGCCAGCCGTGGATCGATGCGCGCGGCGATACCGAAGAACTTACCGTGCGCAGCTCCGATTACACTAAAGCGCGGCTGGCAGATGATGGCCTCGACGAGCTGCGTTTTAGCGGCGTCTTGACGCCAAAACGCGCCAAAGCAGGCCGCCGCGTCACACAGCTGCACTACGCCCGCCGGGGCATCATCACACCTGAGATGGAATTCATCGCCATTCGCGAGAATATGGGGCGTGAGCGCATTCGTAGCAAAGTTTTGCGCCACCAGCATCCGGGAATGAGCTTTGGCGCACGTCTGCCGGAAAATATCACTGCGGAATTTGTCCGTGATGAAGTCGCTGCCGGACGCGCGATTATCCCCGCCAACATTAATCACCCTGAATCAGAGCCGATGATTATTGGTCGTAACTTCCTGGTAAAAGTTAACGCTAATATCGGCAACTCGGCGGTCACCTCTTCCATCGAAGAAGAAGTGGAAAAGCTGGTGTGGTCTACGCGCTGGGGAGCGGATACGGTGATGGATCTTTCCACCGGCCGCTATATTCACGAAACCCGCGAATGGATTTTACGTAACAGCCCGGTGCCGATTGGTACTGTGCCGATCTACCAGGCGCTGGAAAAGGTTAACGGGATCGCGGAAGAGCTTACCTGGGAAGCGTTCCGCGACACGCTGCTGGAACAGGCCGAACAGGGCGTAGATTACTTCACGATTCATGCGGGCGTTCTCCTGCGCTACGTGCCAATGACCGCGAAACGCCTGACCGGTATCGTCTCTCGCGGCGGTTCGATTATGGCGAAATGGTGCCTCTCCCATCATCAGGAAAATTTCCTCTATCAACACTTCCGCGAATTTTGTGAAATCTGCGCTGCTTATGACGTTTCGCTATCGCTGGGCGACGGCCTGCGACCCGGTTCGATTCAGGACGCCAACGATGAAGCGCAGTTTGCCGAGCTGCATACGCTGGGCGAACTGACCAAAATCGCCTGGGAATATGACGTACAGGTGATGATTGAAGGCCCCGGGCATGTGCCGATGCAGATGATTCGCCGCAATATGACCGAGGAGTTAGAGCACTGCCACGAAGCACCGTTTTACACTCTGGGGCCGCTAACTACCGATATTGCACCGGGCTATGACCACTTCACGTCGGGGATTGGCGCGGCGATGATCGGCTGGTTTGGCTGCGCGATGCTCTGTTACGTAACGCCGAAAGAGCACCTGGGTCTGCCTAATAAAGAAGATGTTAAGCAAGGGCTTATCACCTATAAGATTGCCGCCCACGCTGCCGACCTGGCAAAAGGGCATCCGGGCGCGCAAATTCGCGATAACGCCATGTCGAAAGCCCGCTTCGAATTTCGCTGGGAAGACCAGTTTAATCTGGCTCTCGACCCGTTTACCGCCCGCGCTTATCACGATGAAACCCTGCCGCAAGAGTCCGGCAAAGTCGCCCATTTTTGCTCCATGTGCGGGCCGAAATTCTGCTCAATGAAAATTAGCCAGGAGGTGCGCGATTACGCCGCCGCGCAAACCATTGAAGTGGGGATGGCGGATATGTCGGAGAATTTCCGCGCCAGAGGCGGAGAAATTTACCTGCGTAAGGAGGACGCGTGATGTATCAGCCTGATTTTCCTCCTGTACCTTTTCGTTTAGGACTGTACCCGGTGGTGGACAGCGTACAGTGGATCGAACGTCTGCTGGACGCTGGCGTGCGAACCCTCCAGCTACGCATCAAAGATCAGCGCGATGAAGAGGTGGAAGCCGATGTAGTAGCGGCAATTGCGCTGGGTCGCCGCTATAACGCGCGGCTGTTTATTAATGATTACTGGCGGCTGGCGATTAAGCATCAGGCATATGGCGTCCATCTGGGGCAGGAAGATTTGCAATCTACCGATCTCAAGGCCATCCGCGCGGCAGGCCTGCGGCTGGGCGTTTCGACCCATGACGATATGGAAATCGACGTCGCGCTGGCAGCTCGCCCTTCTTATATCGCGCTGGGACATGTGTTCCCGACCCAAACCAAACAGATGCCTTCTGCACCGCAGGGGCTGGAGCAACTGGCACGGCACATTGAGCGCCTGGGGGATTATCCCTCCGTGGCGATTGGCGGTATCAGTCTGGCGCGCGCGCCTGCGGTGATGGCGACGGGTGTCGGCAGTATCGCCGTCGTCAGTGCCATTACCCAGGCGGCAGACTGGCGTTTGGCAACGGCACAATTGCTGGAAATAACAGGAGTTGGCGATGAATGACCGTGACTTTATGCGTTACAGCCGTCAAATCCTGCTCGACGATATCGCTCTTGAAGGGCAGCAAAAACTGCTCGACAGCCAGGTACTGATTATCGGCCTTGGCGGGCTGGGTACGCCCGCTGCGTTGTACCTGGCGGGTGCTGGCGTCGGGACGCTGGTACTGGCAGATGACGACGATGTGCATTTAAGCAATCTGCAACGACAAATCCTCTTTACCACTGAAGATATCGATCGCCCGAAATCGCAGGTCTGCCAACAACGACTGACACAGTTAAATCCCGATATTCAACTGACGGCATTACAACAACGGTTAACGGGTGAGGCGTTAAAAGATGCGGTAGCACAAGCCGATGTAGTGCTCGACTGTACTGACAATATGGCGACTCGACAGGAGATTAATGCCGCTTGCGTGGCACTCAACACGCCGCTTATTACCGCCAGCGCGGTCGGATTTGGCGGTCAGTTGATGGTATTAACGCCACCCTGGGAGCACGGTTGTTACCGCTGCCTGTGGCCAGATAACCAGGAGCCAAAACGCAACTGCCGCACGGCAGGCGTGGTTGGCCCGGTGGTCGGAGTAATGGGCACTTTGCAGGCACTGGAAGCGATTAAGTTATTGAGCGGTATAGAGACGCCAGCGGGAGAACTCCGACTATTCGACGGTAAATCGAGCCAGTGGCGCAGCCTGGCGTTGCGCCGTGCAAATGGTTGCCCTGTATGTGGAGGATGCAATGCAGATCCTGTTTAACGACCAACCGATGCAGTGCGTCGCCGGACAAACTGTTCACGAGCTGCTGGAACAACTCGATCAGCTAAAAGTGGGCGCGGCACTGGCGATTAATCAGCAAATCGTCCCGCGTGAGCAGTGGGCACAACATATCGTGCAGGATGGTGACCAGATCCTGCTTTTTCAGGTTATTGCAGGAGGTTGAGATGTTACGTATCGCGGACAAAACGTTTGATTCACATCTGTTTACCGGCACCGGGAAATTCTCCTCTTCACAACTGATGGTGGAGGCGATCCGCGCTTCCGGTAGTCAGCTGGTGACGCTGGCGATGAAACGCGTCGACTTGCGCCAACACAACGACGATATCCTCGCCCCGCTTATCGCGACGGGTGTGACACTGCTGCCGAATACTTCCGGGGCGAAAACGGCGGAAGAAGCTATCTTCGCCGCTCATCTGGCACGCGAAGCTCTGGGCACACACTGGCTGAAGCTGGAGATTCACCCTGACGCCCGCTGGCTGTTGCCCGATCCCATCGAAACACTGAAAGCTGCCGAAACGCTGGTGCAACAGGGATTTGTCGTGCTGCCTTACTGCGGTGCCGATCCAGTGTTGTGTAAACGTCTGGAAGAAGTCGGTTGCGCGGCGGTGATGCCGCTCGGCGCACCGATTGGCTCTAATCAGGGACTGGAAACCCGTGCCATGCTGGAGATTATTATCCAGCAGGCCACGGTTCCGGTGGTCGTTGATGCTGGCATCGGCGTTCCCAGCCATGCCGCACAGGCGCTGGAAATGGGAGCCGATGCGGTATTGGTAAATACGGCAATTGCTGTCGCGGACGATCCCGTCAACATGGCGAAGGCATTTCGCCTAGCGGTAGAAGCGGGTCTGCTGGCACGTCAGGCTGGACCGGGCAGCCGCAGTCATTTTGCTCATGCCACCAGCCCACTGACCGGATTTCTGGAGGCATCGGCATGAAAACCTTCAGCGACCGCTGGCGGCAACTGGACTGGGACGACATCCGCCTGCGTATCAACAGCAAAACAGCAGCTGACGTAGAGCGGGCGCTGAGTGCCTCAAAACTCACCCGCGACGATATGATGGCGCTGCTATCGCCTGCCGCCAGTGACTACCTGGAACCACTGGCTCAACGGGCGCAGCGTCTGACTCGTCAGCGATTTGGCAACGTCGTCAGCTTCTACGTCCCGCTTTATCTTTCCAATCTTTGCGCTAACGACTGCACGTACTGTGGATTTTCCATGAGCAACCGCATCAAGCGCAAAACGCTGGATGAAGCGGATATCGTCAGAGAAAGCGCCGCTATTCGGGAAATGGGCTTTGAACATCTGTTGCTGGTCACTGGTGAACATCAGGCAAAAGTGGGAATGGATTACTTTCGCCGCCATCTCCCTGCCCTGCGTAAACAATTCTCCTCACTACAGATGGAAGTGCAACCGCTGGCAGAAGCGGAATACGTCGAGTTAAAACAGCTTGGTCTGGATGGGGTGATGGTTTATCAAGAGACGTATCACGAGGCGACATATGCCCGCCATCATCTGAAAGGGAAAAAACAGGACTTCTTCTGGCGACTGGAAACACCGGATCGGCTGGGTCGTGCGGGGATTGATAAGATTGGTCTCGGCGCACTAATCGGCCTTTCCGACAACTGGCGCGTTGACTGCTATATGGTTGCCGAGCATTTGCTATGGCTGCAACAGCATTACTGGCAAAGCCGCTACTCTGTCTCCTTCCCGCGCCTGCGCCCGTGTACTGGCGGGATTGAGCCAGCGTCGATTATGGATGAACGCCAGTTAGTGCAAACCATCTGCGCTTTCCGGCTGTTCGCGCCGGAGATTGAACTTTCACTCTCCACGCGAGAATCACCGTGGTTTCGCGATCGCGTTATTCCGCTGGCAATCAATAACGTCAGCGCCTTCTCGAAAACGCAGCCAGGTGGCTATGCCGACAATCACCCTGAACTGGAACAATTCTCACCGCACGACGATCGCCGACCAGAAGCTGTGGCCGCCGCGTTAACCGCTCAGGGTTTGCAGCCTGTATGGAAAGACTGGGACAGCTATCTGGGACGCGACTCGCAAAGACGATGAGACGGAATGTAAGGACGTAAATTTATTCCGAGCCACTACGGAAGATGAAAAACGGAAGGTTGTTGAAAGCGTTGCGTTTTTTTATGGTAGTGCCGTCAGCAGGAATGTTGTCCAGGGCGAAAAGCTTCTTCCTCGTTTCGCCCTGCCTTTCTTAATATTTTCCGTAAAAACTTTGCCCTCTGAATCGCCCCCATAAAAAAACCCGCCGAAGCGGGTTTTTACGTTATTTGCGGATTAACGATTACTCGTTATCAGAACCGCCCAGACCTGCGTTCAGCAGTTCTGCCAGGCTGGCAGACGCGTCTTCTGCAGTCACCTGCGGTGCAGCCGGAGCTTCACCCGCAGCACGGCGACGCATACGATCCTGGTGATACGCATAACCCGTACCTGCCGGGATCAGACGACCCACGATAACGTTCTCTTTCAGACCGCGCAGTTCATCGCGTTTGCCTGCAACAGCTGCTTCGGTCAGTACGCGAGTGGTCTCCTGGAACGATGCCGCAGAGATGAACGACTCGGTTGCCAGAGACGCTTTGGTGATACCCAGCAGATCGCGGGCGTAAGTTGCACCCACTTTGCCGTTCGCTTCCAGTTCGCGGTTTGCGATCTTGACGCGAGAGTATTCAACCTGTTCGCCTTCCAGGAAGTCGGAGCTACCCGCGTTAACGATGGTGGCTTTACGCAGCATCTGACGAACGATAACTTCGATGTGTTTATCGTTAATCTTAACGCCCTGCAGACGGTATACGTCCTGTACTTCGTTAACGATGTAACGAGTCACAGCATGAACACCACGCAGACGCAGAATGTCGTGCGGCGCTTCCGGACCGTCGGAAATGACGTCACCACGTTCTACACGTTCACCTTCGAACACGTTGAGCTGACGCCATTTCGGAATCATCTCTTCGTAAGGTTCGCTGCCGTCTACCGGAGTGATAACCAGACGACGTTTACCTTTGGTTTCTTTACCGAAGGAAACGACACCGCTGATTTCAGCCAGGATTGCCGGCTCTTTCGGACGACGCGCTTCGAACAGGTCCGCAACGCGCGGCAGACCACCGGTGATGTCCTTAGTACCGCCAGATTCCTGCGGAATACGCGCCAGGGTGTCACCGGAGCTTATCTGTACGCCATCTTCCAGCTGAACAATCGCTTTACCCGGCAGGAAGTACTGCGCAGGCATATCAGTACCAGGGATCAGAACGTCGTTACCCTGAGCATCAACGATTTTCAGTGCCGGACGCAGATCTTTACCACCTGCGGTACGTTCTGCGGAATCCAGAACCACCAGCGAAGACAGACCGGTCAGTTCGTCGGTCTGACGAGTAATGGTCTGACCGTCAATCATATCGGTGAAGCGAACAAAACCGCTTACTTCAGTGATAACCGGCATGGTGTGCGGATCCCAGTTTGCAACGGTTTCGCCGCCTGCAACCTGTTCGCCATCACCTTTCGCCAGTACCGCACCGTAAGGCACTTTGTAGCTTTCTTTAGTACGACCAAATTCGTCGATCAGTTTCAGTTCGGTGTTACGGGAAGTGATAACCAGTTTACCGCTGGAGTTCACAACCGACTTCACGTTGCTGAGTTTGATGCTACCTTTGTTTTTCACCTGGATGCTGGATTCAGCAGCCGCACGGGACGCCGCACCACCGATGTGGAACGTACGCATGGTCAGCTGTGTACCCGGTTCACCGATGGACTGTGCCGCGATAACACCGATTGCTTCACCTTTGTTGATGATGTGGCCACGCGCCAGGTCACGACCGTAGCAGTGCGCACATACACCAAAGTCGGTGTCACAGGATACAACAGAACGTACTTTAACCGCGTCGACAGAGTTCTCTTCCAGCAGGTCACACCACTGTTCGTGCAGCAGCGTGTTGCGTGGAACGAGGATATCGGCAGTACCCGGCTTCAGAACGTCTTCTGCAGTTACACGACCCAGTACGCGATCGCGCAGCGGCTCTTTAACGTCGCCACCCTCGATAACCGGGGTCATCATGATACCTTCATGAGTACCACAATCGTCTTCGGTAACCACCAGGTCCTGCGCCACGTCAACCAGACGACGAGTCAGGTAACCGGAGTTCGCCGTTTTCAGTGCGGTATCCGCCAGACCTTTACGAGCACCGTGGGTGGAGATGAAGTACTGGAGTACGTTCAGACCTTCACGGAAGTTCGCGGTGATTGGCGTTTCGATGATGGAGCCATCCGGCTTCGCCATCAGACCACGCATACCCGCAAGCTGACGAATCTGTGCAGCAGAACCACGCGCACCGGAGTCGGCCATCATGTAGATGCTGTTGAAAGATACCTGCTTCTCTTCCTGACCGTCACGGTTGATAACGGTTTCAGTTTGCAGGTTATCCATCATCGCTTTGGATACACGATCGTTCGCCGCAGCCCAGATATCGATAACTTTGTTGTAGCGTTCGCCCGCAGTTACCAGACCAGACTGGAACTGCTCCTGAATTTCAGCAACTTCTGCTTCTGCCTCGGAGATGATTTCGTGTTTCTTCTCCGGGATGACCATGTCATCGATACCAACCGATGCACCGGAACGCGCTGCATATGCAAAGCCGGTGTACATGATCTGGTCCGCAAAAATAACGGTTGGTTTCAGGCCGAGAATGCGGTAGCAGGTGTTCAGCATTTTGGAGATTGCTTTTTTACCCAGCGCCTGGTTGACGATGGAGTAAGGCAGACCTTTCGGTACAATCATCCACAGAATGGCACGGCCAACGGTCGTGTCCTTCAGGCTGGTTTTCGCTACTAATTCACCGTTAGCATCTTTTTCGTATTCAGTGATACGCACTTTGACGCGCGCATGCAGAGAGGCCAGGCCAGCGCGATAAATACGCTCAGCTTCTTTCGGGCCAGTCAGCACCATGCCTTCGCCTTTGGCGTTAACACAGTCACGGGTCATGTAGTACAGACCCAGTACAACGTCCTGAGACGGAACGATGATTGGTTCGCCGTTCGCCGGGGACAGGATGTTGTTGGTAGACATCATCAGCGCACGCGCTTCCAGCTGGGCTTCCAGCGTCAGCGGTACGTGAACAGCCATCTGGTCACCATCGAAGTCGGCGTTATATGCCGCACAAACCAGCGGGTGCAGCTGGATAGCTTTACCTTCGATCAGTACCGGTTCAAATGCCTGGATACCCAGACGGTGCAGAGTCGGTGCACGGTTCAGCAGTACCGGGTGTTCGCGGATAACTTCGTCCAGGATATCCCAAACGACAGCTTCTTCGCGCTCAACCATTTTCTTAGCGGCTTTGATGGTGGTAGCGAGGCCACGCAGTTCCAGCTTGCCGTAGATAAACGGTTTGAACAGCTCCAGTGCCATTTTCTTCGGCAGACCGCACTGATGCAGACGCAGGTATGGACCTACGGTGATTACAGAACGACCGGAGTAGTCAACACGCTTACCGAGCAGGTTCTGACGGAAACGACCCTGTTTACCTTTGATCATGTCGGCCAAAGATTTCAGAGGACGCTTGTTAGAACCGGTGATTGCACGACCGCGACGACCGTTATCCAGCAGGGCGTCTACCGCTTCCTGCAGCATACGTTTTTCGTTACGTACGATGATGTCCGGCGCAGCCAGATCCAGCAGACGTTTCAGACGGTTGTTACGGTTAATGACGCGACGATACAGATCGTTCAGGTCAGAAGTTGCGAAACGACCACCATCCAGCGGAACCAGCGGACGCAGATCTGGCGGCAGTACTGGCAGAACGGTCAGGATCATCCACTCTGGTTTGTTACCAGACTGAACGAACGCTTCCAGCAGTTTGATACGCTTGGTCAGCTTCTTGCGCTTGGTTTCGGAGTTAGTTTCGTTCAGCTCTTCACGCAGCTGTTCGCATTCTTGCTCCAGATCCATGCTCTTCAGCAGAGCCTGGATTGCTTCCGCACCCATTTTCGCGTCGAATTCGTCACCGAACTCTTCCAGCGCGTCCAGATACTGCTCTTCAGTCAGGATCTGCTGGCGTTCCAGGTTGGTCATACCGCCTTCGATTACCACATAGGATTCGAAGTACAGCACGCGTTCGATATCGCGCAGCGGCATATCCAGCAGCAGGCCGATACGGGACGGCAGTGATTTCAGGAACCAGATGTGCGCAGTCGGAGAAGCCAGCTCGATGTGGCCCATACGCTCACGGCGTACTTTGGTCTGGGTCACTTCAACGCCGCACTTCTCACAGATAACGCCACGGTGTTTCAGGCGCTTGTACTTACCGCACAGGCACTCGTAGTCTTTTACCGGCCCAAAGATACGGGCGCAGAAAAGGCCGTCACGCTCAGGTTTGAACGTACGGTAGTTAATGGTTTCCGGCTTTTTAACTTCACCGAAAGACCATGAACGGATCATGTCTGGCGATGCCAGAGCAATTTTGATCGCATCAAACTCTTCGGTTTTAGTCTGCGCTTTCAGAAACTTTAATAAATCTTTCACGGATTTGCTCCCGTCGGAGTTAGCACAATCCGCTGCCGGGTTTTACCCCGACAGCAGTGACCTGTTTGAGCGAGAATTACTCGTCTTCCAGTTCGATGTTGATACCCAGCGAACGAATCTCTTTCAACAATACGTTGAAGGATTCTGGCATGCCCGGCTCCATCTGATGGTTGCCGTCCACGATGTTCTTATACATCTTGGTACGACCGTTTACGTCATCAGACTTAACGGTGAGCATTTCCTGCAGAGTGTATGCCGCGCCGTATGCTTCCAGCGCCCACACTTCCATCTCCCCGAAACGCTGACCACCGAACTGTGCCTTACCACCCAGCGGCTGCTGAGTAACCAGACTGTAAGAACCAGTGGAACGCGCGTGCATCTTATCGTCGACCAGGTGGTTCAGTTTCAGCATGTACATGTAACCTACGGTTACCGGACGTTCGAACTGTTCACCAGTGCGGCCGTCGTACAGGCGGATCTGACCAGAAGTCGGCAGGTCGCCAAGTTTCAGCAGCTCTTTAATTTCTGCTTCTTTCGCACCGTCGAATACCGGCGTTGCGATTGGCATACCTTTGCGCAGGTTTTCAGCCAAACGCATAACTTCTTCATCGCTGAAGGTACTCAGGTCAACTTTCTGACGAACGTCAGCGCCCAGATCGTACGCACGCTGGATGAATTCGCGCAGTTTCGCGACTTCTTGCTGCTGTTTCAGCATGGCGTTGATCTTATCGCCGATACCTTTCGCAGCCATACCCAGGTGGGTTTCCAGAATCTGACCGATGTTCATACGAGACGGTACGCCCAGCGGGTTCAGTACGATGTCTACCGGCGTGCCGTTTTCATCGTAAGGCATATCTTCGATCGGGTTGATCTTAGAAATTACACCCTTGTTACCGTGACGACCTGCCATCTTGTCACCAGGCTGGATACGGCGTTTAACCGCCAGATATACCTTAACAATCTTCAGCACGCCCGGTGCCAGATCGTCGCCCTGGGTGATTTTGCGGCGTTTCGCTTCGAGTTTCTTCTCGAACTCGTGTTTCAGTTCGTCATACTGCTCAGCCAGTTGTTCCAGCTGATTTTGTTTCTCTTCGTCGGTCAGGCCCAGCTCCAGCCAGCGATCGCGCGGCAGTTTGTCGAGCTTCTCAGCTTCAACACCACCGGCTACCAGCACAGCACGGATACGGCTGAACAGACCCGCTTCGAGGATCTGCAGTTCTTCAGACAGGTCTTTCTTCGCCTGTTTGAGCTGCATTTCTTCGATTTCCAGCGCACGTTTGTCTTTTTCTACGCCATCGCGAGTAAAGACCTGAACGTCGATAACCGTACCGGATACACCGTTTGGTACGCGCAGAGAAGAGTCTTTAACGTCAGACGCTTTCTCACCGAAGATCGCACGCAGCAGTTTTTCTTCTGGGGTCAGCTGAGTTTCACCTTTCGGCGTTACCTTACCAACCAGAATGTCGCCACCGGTCACTTCCGCACCAATGTAAACGATACCGGATTCATCCAGTTTGGAGAGCGCAGCTTCACCCACGTTCGGGATGTCAGCGGTGATCTCTTCCGGCCCCAGCTTGGTGTCACGGGATACACACGCCAGTTCCTGAATGTGGATGGTGGTGAACCGGTCTTCCTGAACAACACGCTCGGATACGAGGATGGAGTCTTCGAAGTTGTAACCATTCCACGGCATGAACGCTACGCGCATGTTCTGACCAAGCGCCAGTTCACCGAGGTCGGTGGACGGACCGTCTGCCAGCACGTCGCCACGTTCTACCGGTTCCCCCAGAGACACACACGGCATCTGGTTGATACAGGTGTTCTGGTTAGAACGGGTGTATTTGGTCAGGTTGTAGATGTCGATACCTGCTTCACCCGGATACATCTCGTCTTCGTTAACTTTGATAACGATACGGGAAGCATCCACGTACTGAACGACACCACCACGTTTAGCTACCGCAGTTACACCGGAGTCAACGGCAACAGCACGTTCCATACCCGTACCAACCAGCGGCTTATCAGCGCGCAGAGTTGGAACGGCCTGACGTTGCATGTTCGCACCCATCAATGCACGGTTGGCGTCATCGTGTTCAAGGAACGGGATCAGGGACGCACCGACGGATACCACCTGCTGGGTGGATACGTCCATATAGTCAACCTGGTCACGGCTGAACAAGCTGGATTCGCCTTTGCTACGGCAAGTTACCAGGTCTTCTACGAAGTGGCCTTCTTCATCCAGGTTGGAGTTCGCCTGGGCGATAACGTAGTTACCTTCTTCGATAGCAGACAGGTAGTGAATTTCGTCAGTTACAACACCGTCGGTCACTTTACGATACGGAGTCTCAAGGAAGCCGTATTCGTTAGTCTGTGCGTACACGGACAGGGAGTTGATCAGACCGATGTTCGGACCTTCAGGGGTTTCGATTGGACATACGCGACCGTAGTGAGTCGGGTGTACGTCTCGAACTTCGAAGCCTGCACGTTCACGGGTCAGACCGCCTGGGCCGAGTGCAGAGATACGACGTTTGTGCGTAATCTCAGACAGCGGGTTGTTCTGGTCCATAAACTGAGACAGCTGGCTGGAACCGAAGAACTCTTTCACTGCTGCGGAAATCGGCTTGGCGTTGATCATGTCCTGAGGCATCAGGGTATCCAGATCGCCCAGAGACAGACGCTCTTTCACCGCACGCTCTACACGTACCAGGCCAACGCGGAACTGGTTTTCCGCCATTTCGCCAACGGAACGGATACGACGGTTGCCGAGGTGGTCGATATCATCGACTTCGCCTTTACCGTTACGGATATCGATGAGCTTTTTCATAACATCAATGATGTCGTCTTTGCTCAGGATACCGGAACCTTCGATTTCTTCGCGCAGCAGAGAACGGTTGAACTTCATACGACCAACCGCAGACAAGTCATAGCGGTCTTCAGAGAAGAACAGGTTCTCGAACAGGCTTTCAGCAGCTTCACGGGTCGGCGGCTCGCCAGGACGCATCATGCGGTAGATTTCTACCAGTGCGCTCAGACGGTCGTTAGTTGGGTCGACACGTAAGGTTTCAGAGATATATGGGCCGTGATCCAGATCGTTAGTAAACAGCGTTTCGATACGCTTGTGACCAGACTGGCTCAGCTTAGCCAGCAGGTCCAGGCTCAGCTCCATGTTCGCTGCACAGATCAGCTCGCCGGTAGACTCATCAATATAGTCTTTAGCAACCACTTTACCTGCGATGTACTCAACCGGGACTTCGATCAGTTTGACGTCGTCTTTTTCCAGTTGGCGAATGTGGCGCGCAGTAATACGGCGGCCTTTTTCTACGTACACTTTACCGTTAGCTTCGATGTCGAAAGATGCGGTTTCACCACGCAGGCGTTCCGGCACCAGTTCCATCTGCAGCTTGTTATCACGGATTTCAAAGATAACTTTTTCAAAGAACAGGTCGAGGATCTGCTCTGTGGTGTAGTTCAGGGCACGCAGAATGATTGTCGCAGGCAGTTTACGGCGACGGTCGATACGTACGAACAGGTTGTCCTTCGGATCGAATTCGAAGTCCAGCCAAGAACCACGGTAAGGGATGATGCGCGCGTTATACAGCACTTTACCCGAAGAGTGGGTTTTACCTTTGTCGGAGTCAAAAAAGACACCCGGACTACGGTGCAGCTGGGAAACGATAACACGCTCAGTACCGTTGATAACAAAGGTACCGTTGTCCGTCATGAGCGGAATTTCGCCCATGTAGACTTCTTGTTCTTTAATGTCTTTTACGGTGCCTTCCGGCGCTTCGCGCTCATAGATCACCAGACGCAGTTTAACGCGCAGCGGTGCGGAATAGGTCACGCCACGGATTTGACATTCCTGGACGTCAAACACCGGTTCGCCAAGGCGGTAGCTGACGTATTGCAGCTCGGAATTACCGCTGTAGCTCTGAATCGGGAATACGGAACGGAAAGCAGCTTCCAGACCATACTGCCCTTCAGGATCTTGCTCGATAAATTTCTGAAACGAGTCAAGCTGGATAGAAAGGAGATAAGGTACATCCAGAACTTGTGGACGTTTACCAAAATCCTTACGAATACGTTTTTTCTCGGTATAGGAGTAAACCATAGGGTTCCTCAGCTCGCTGACAAGTCGACCCATCTGTCCACTGAGCGGACAGTTTGTGCAACACTATTTTGTTGACCGGAAAATGGATACTTTCCGCAATGCCTGTTGCTATCACGCTTAAACCATTTCATTGCGATTTACACAGAACGGGTGTTCTGTCGCAGTATATTAAGTCGTCGATAGAAACAAGCATTGAAAGGCACAGCAGTAGTCAAACAGTGTGAAACGCTACTGGCGCCTTACAGCGCAAAAAGGCTGGTGACCAAAAAGTCACCAGCCATCAGCCTGATTTCTCAGGCTGCAACCGGAAGGGTTGGCTTATTTAACTTCAACTTCAGCGCCAGCTTCTTCCAGAGCTTTTTTCAGTGCTTCAGCGTCATCTTTGCTCACGCCTTCTTTCAGAGCAGCTGGAGCAGATTCTACCAGGTCTTTAGCTTCTTTCAGACCCAGGCCAGTTGCGCCACGTACTGCTTTGATAACAGCAACTTTGTTCGCGCCAGCAGCTTTCAGAATTACGTCGAATTCAGTTTTTTCTTCAGCAGCTTCAACCGGGCCAGCAGCTACAGCTACAGCAGCAGCAGCGGAAACACCGAATTTTTCTTCCATTGCAGAGATCAGTTCTACAACGTCCATTACAGACATAGCTGCAACTGCTTCAATGATTTGATCTTTAGTGATAGACATTTAAATTGTTCCTGAATATCAGAATAAGTTTATACGTAAGCGAATGCGTTAAAAAGATAACTGCGATTAAGCAGCTTCTTTCGCATCGCGTACAGCAGCCAGAGTACGAACCAGTTTGCCAGCCGAAGCTTCTTTCATGGTTGCCATCAGGCGTGCAATTGCTTCTTCGTAGGTCGGCAGAGTTGCCAGGCGGTCGATCTGAGACGCCGGGATCAGCTCACCTTCAAAGGCAGCGGCTTTGACCTCAAATTTTGCATTCGCTTTCGCGAACTCTTTGAACAGACGAGCTGCAGCGCCCGGGTGTTCCATAGAGTATGCAATCAGGGTCGGACCAACAAACGCGTCTTTCAGGCACTCGAACGGAGTACCTTCAACAGCACGACGCAGCAGGGTGTTACGAACAACACGCATGTATACGCCAGCTTCGCGACCTGCTTTACGCAGTTCAGTCATTTTATCTACAGTCACGCCACGGGAATCCGCAACCACTGCAGACAGCGCGCCTTTGGCTACTTCGCTGACTTCAGCAACAATCGCTTGTTTGTCTTGAAGATTTAAAGCCATTAGCTTTGCTCCTGGATGTTTGCCAGAGAAAATCTCTGGAACTCACTTCACTCCTCCAAATGGAGAGAGCGTCTTAATTACGGTGAGCAGAAACAAGCCAGAATATAAAAGAATAATCTTAGCGTTCTGTCACCGTCTACGCAGGGGATTAAGTTTCTTGCGAAACTCCTGCGGTCTTCGACGGAGGCCTGGATAGGCCAGGCTCCAACGAACAAATCTTTTTAGCTGCTAACTTTCGTTAGCATACGTGGGGGTAAGATTGTAGACAAAATCACCGCCCACGTAAAGGCATTAGTTTGCAGAAGCGCTCAGGCCAGCCTGGTCAACTGCAACACCTGCACCCATGGTGGTGGAGATGCTAACTTTCTTGATGTACACGCCTTTCGCCTGAGTCGGTTTTGCTTTTTTCAGCGCAACCAGCAGAGCTTCCAGGTTTTCTTTCAGTTTGTCAGCGTCAAAGTCCACTTTACCGATGGTGGTGTGGATGATGCCGTTTTTGTCGTTACGGTAACGAACCTGGCCAGCTTTAGCGTTTTTAACCGCTTCAGCAACGTTCGGAGTTACAGTACCCACTTTCGGGTTTGGCATCAGGCCGCGCGGACCCAGAACCTGACCCAGTTGGCCAACAACGCGCATTGCATCCGGAGAAGCAATAACAACGTCAAAGTTCATTTCGCCTTTCTTGATCTGGTCAGCCAGATCTTCCATACCTACCAGTTCAGCGCCTGCAGCTTTAGCAGCTTCAGCGTTTGCGCCTTGGGTAAATACAGCTACGCGAACGGAACGGCCAGTACCGTGCGGCAGTACAGTTGCACCACGTACGTTCTGGTCAGATTTACGAGCGTCGATGCCGAGGTTAACAGCAACGTCCACGCTTTCTACGAATTTAGCAGTTGCCAGCTCTTTCAGCAGAGCGATAGCTTCGTTGATGTCGTACTGTTTGGTTGCATCAACTTTCTCGCGGATAACACGCATGCGCTTGGTCAGTTTAGCCATTTCTTAGTCCTCCACTACCAGGCCCATGGAACGTGCAGTACCTTCGATGGAGCGAGTCATCGCTTCAATGTCGGCACCAGTCATGTCGGCAGCTTTGGTCTGCGCGATTTCCTGCAGCTGAGCGCGGGAAATTTTACCCACTTTGTCTTTGTTCGGCTTACCGGAACCAGACTTGATACCAGCCGCTTTTTTCAGCAGAACTGCTGCCGGCGGAGTCTTGGTAACGAAAGTGAAAGAACGGTCAGCGTAAACGGTGATAACTACCGGAATCGGCAGACCTTTTTCGATGGAATCAGTTTTTGCGTTGAACGCTTTGCAGAATTCCATGATGTTTACGCCCTGCTGACCCAGAGCCGGACCTACTGGCGGACTCGGGTTAGCCATACCAGCTGCAACCTGCAGCTTGACATAGGCTTGTACTTTCTTAGCCATTATAAATTCCTCAAGTTGGGTAATAACGCCTCTGAGAGGCTCCCCGTGATATAAAAAATCGTTTTACGGGCAAGGCCCATAAAAACAAAAGGCGCGAAATTGTATTCCAATCTCACGCCTTGTGCAACGATTTAATCGCCGCTTTTTTGATCGCTGGATTAGGCTTTTTCAACCTGGCTGAAGTCCAGCTCTACCGGGGTCGCACGACCGAAGATAGAAACAGAGACTTTCAGACGAGACTTCTCGTAATCCACCTCTTCAACGACGCCGTTGAAGTCAGCGAACGGACCATCATTAACACGAACCATTTCACCCGGTTCAAACAGCGTTTTCGGACGCGGCTTATCACCAACCTGCTGCAGGCGGTTCATAATCGCATCAACTTCTTTATCGCTGATTGGTGCAGGACGATCGGAAGTACCGCCGATGAAGCCCATCACACGCGGTACGCTGCGCACCAGGTGCCAACTCGCGTCGTTCATCACCATCTGAACGAGGACGTAGCCAGGGAAGAATTTGCGTTCGCTTTTGCGACGCTGACCGCCACGGATCTCAACGACTTCTTCAGTCGGAACCATGACTTCGCCAAACAACTCTTCCATGTTGTGTAATTTGATATGCTCACGCAGCGACGTTGCTACGCGGCCTTCAAAACCGGAAAACGCCTGAACGACGTACCAGCGCTTTTTAGGAGCTTCAGACATCTCAGAACCTCAGGCCAGTGATAAAGGATACCAAGCGAACCAGAATACCATCCAGTCCCCACAGGATCAGTGACATTACTGCGGTAACCGCAGCCACAATCAGCGTGGTGTGCAATGTTTCCTGGCGAGTCGGCCAAATGACCTTACGGACTTCGGTACGCGCTTCACGGGCAAAAGCAACGGTTGCTTTACCTTTTGTCGTTAACAGCGCGACACCACCCGCTGCAGCAATCAGAATTACTACGGCCAGCGCACGCAGCGGCAGCATAATGTCGCGATAAAGGTAGTTGCCGACGATTGCCACCAGGAGCAATGCCACCACAACGACCCACTTCATCGCTTCCAGGCCGCGCCCGCTTCCTTGAGCTTCGGTATTCGCACTCATAAACCAACCTGTCAGAAGTATTCTACAAACATTTTCACCCCGCGATAGCGAGGCAAACCAAATCGAAACGCGTATTCGCTTTTCGGATTATACGCCCTCAACAGAGCCTGTCTCAGCAATGATTATGACAAAGAAAATCACTGATGAGCCAGGTTCTGGTACGAAAGCGTGCAAAAAGGGCATCAAATGATGCCCTTTTATTGCGCATTGCGTCAAATGTTATCGGCAATTAGCTCAGAACTTTAGCTACAACGCCCGCGCCAACGGTACGGCCGCCTTCACGGATTGCGAAACGCAGGCCATCGTCCATCGCGATCGGGTGGATCAGGGTAACAACCATTTTGATGTTGTCGCCCGGCATTACCATCTCTACGCCTTCCGGCAGTTCGATGGTACCAGTCACGTCAGTAGTACGGAAGTAGAACTGCGGACGGTAGCCTTTGAAGAACGGAGTATGACGGCCGCCTTCATCTTTGGACAGAATGTACACTTCAGATTCGAACTTGGTGTGCGGCTTGAT
>NZ_PZKQ01000086.1:0-44915 GCF_003046645.1 Escherichia sp. MOD1-EC6475
AATATAGGGGCAAATCCACTGCCAGAACCGGCATGGCGCACGTCAATAGCAGACATCCTGCGATTATCCGTTTCATTGGCAGACTCCTGTTGCTGTTTCGTAGAAGATATCGTCAGGTGCTTCTGCGGGTAAGAAGAGCGAGATCCGACAGGAGCGATTGCCATCTACTGCGATTATTGTCATCTCTGGCTTCACGTTGTTGAGGAACACCGTACCCTCGTCAACGGACGTAGTCAGGTAGTTGCCGTCACTGTCCTGAATCGCCATTCCTTGTGGCAGTTTTTTACCATCGGGATAAGCAATAGTGAGCAGTGCCCGCCGTTGTGTGAGGGTGTTAAAGCCCACTTTACCCACAGCCCCACGGCTCTGTTTCAGCATTTTTGTGCCATTACCGACGTCGACATTTTTTGGCAAACTGGTGGTATCAATTTCTATTGTTGCTTTACGCCACGGCTGAAGTGAGGGGATCACCGCCTTGCCGCCGATATCCGTCCAGACTGAGCCTGTTGGGGTTGATATTTTGACCCCTGATACGGCGTTATCGAGTCTGGCAATGGCGTAAGTATCATCAATTGCCCACGGAGAGAGCGTGACTCCCTGGCTGTGCAGGGCAATACCGCCAGAAAGCATACCGTTATAGGAACGATTATCTTCGTTGTTCGCACTTGCAGCCAGGCTGAGTTGGGTATAGTGAAGATTGGTATTCAGGCTGCCATTAATCGTGTTCTGCTGTTCGTCCTGATTACGCTCGGCACTGACATAGTAAGAGGTTTCATCTGAGATAGCACCAGAGACTCCCCCGCCGTAGTATGTGCGATGGTCATCGTGGCGTGTATACAATGTGGTACTGCTGGAACGACCAAACGGAATACTGATATTCACGTAGAAAAGGTCGCCATCGTCTTCATTATCTTCAGAGGCATCCAATTGATGCTGCCAGTTAACGGAAACAGTGGCGTGTTTAAAGCTTTTGTTCCAGTTGACACTAAGGTTAGTCGAATCGCTTCTGCCATCGTAACTTTGCGTTTTATAGCCACTAACGTTAACACCGCCAAGTGTCGGATCTGACCAGCTAATTCCCAGTGACAGGGTGCTTTTTGTCCAGTCGCTTTCACCATCGTTATCGGTGGATTCAGACAGGGTGCGATAGTTGTGATCCTGGTAGCTGATACTACTGTTTACTCCTAATGCGTAGGGTAAGTTGTAGTTTACATCCAGTTGATATTTTTGCCCGTGCAGCGAATGGTTGTTATCCCAAGCCGAGCTTATTTGGCTTCCCAGCGACAGGTCAGGCAAGGGGATGATATCTGTACGCGCGGCAATAGCCTGGTAGCTATCTGCCACAATTGCTCCTCCGCCGAAATTACTCCAGGTTGTGAGATTCCAGCTATCAGATGCGCTTAATACCCAAGGAGAGTCGTCATAACTACTGTCAACGCGACCCAGTGAAATGCGATAGCCCTGACCGTTAACTATTTGGTTATTAAACAACGTCGCAGGAACGGAGAAGGTGTGTTCCCCTCCGGTAGTTTCAATCACGTTGACCTGAAGGTCGCTGTTCATCGTGCGAACGGGAACATCCGAAATGGTAAACGCACCCGCCGGAACCAGAGTCGAGAGTAGCAGAACGCCCTGTTGGCGTATTTCCACTCGCGCCTGAAATGTATTCGCGATTCCGGTTACTTGTACGCCGCTGCCGGTATGCTGTAAGGCGCTATCTGGCGATAATTCAATACCATAAATTCTTGCACCTTCAAGTAACGTGTTATTCACGTTAACTTCACCCGCACGCATTAACATCTTGCTCCCCACGAATGTATGCTCAAGGTAGGTCGTGGAGTTCTGGTTGCTGAAGTTACCGTCAGATTGCGTAATAAATTGGTGGCTTCTTAACATCCAGTCATTGATGTTGATACCGCCTTCCAGCACCGCCTGGGAAAAATCAGAGCTGTCATTGCCAAACTCAGAACGGCTGGAGAGAAGCGAATAATTTAACAGTGCGCCATGTCCACCGGTGGTAGCCGATGTCACATCCTGGCCTAGAGGAATACGCGCCTGTGGAGGCACTGTTATCTGCAACTTATCCTGGTTGGTCAGCGGGGTAATTTTCGTACCGGGGTAACTTTGGGGATAGTCATAGCAGCCATTCTCATCGCTACTGGCGGGGATTTTTAACCCGGCAAATTCCAGCACATTTTTATCAAGACAGGCATCACCGTTGTTATCAATGCGTACGATGATGTTGCCAATTTCGTCCCCATTAACGTTGAGCATGAGCGAATACTCACCCGGCATAAAGCGTGCAGAACGAGAAAAATAGTGCGAAACAGCCGGATCAATCCCCAGCGATTTAAGTGTATTCCGGTCGAAGTCTACGGCAGCGAGTTCGAGATCGCTGGCGTTGGCAGGCAGCGTTGTGAGTAGGCCGATAGAATATGCCAGTAACGATTTCTTCAACATCCCTGGATACCTGAAGTAAGTTATTTCAAGTCTGTCAGATATTTATTACCGCGATAGCCGTATCGGCTGGCAGGGTAAAATTCCACTTGTTTGTCAGTGGCGTCTGGCAGAGTGGCTGTGGTTGAGGTGTGTGGCAACAGGTATGTTTTGCTTAAATTACCTGGTTTTCCTGAGGGCAATGTTTTGAATTGCAAGGTCATACGCACGACGTAATCACTGGGGTTGCTGATTTCTATTTGATTACCGTTTTTACGCCATTCGAGATATTTCCAGGCTTCTGTTTCTACGGCGAGCGAGGCTGGGTGAATCAACACCGGTAAGTCCTGACGTATTGTTAAGGAAACTTGGTTTTTATCGACGTCTTTTGGTGGAATACCTTCAAAGGTAACGCGTTTGAGTTCTTCCGCTTTCAGGGGCGCGGATGTTTGCAACAAGAAACGGACTTGCTGAATTTGACCTGCTTCCACGCGAATAACCGGTTGGGTTGGAATTAAACGAATCGTTTTTTGGCTATCCGGGAGATCGACAATGGTGGTGTAGAGCAGTGCGGGATAAGAATCTGTATTGGTGACATTCATCGTCGCCTCGCCTTTCTTTTCATCAACCAGTAATACTGATGTTTCTGGCACCATGCCGGCAGCCAGCGTTTGAAAAGAGAGTAATACGAGAGCCGATAATAAAGATTTAAACATAGAAAACTCCTGTAAATACCGAAACCAGATCGGGTTATTCCTTTTATCTTTATTACTTTCTGACTAAGAAAGTGATAAATAACAGCAGACCGGCAAAATACCGATGCTGCTGTTTTTAATAACGCTAAAATGAATCGCTAACGATTAGAGGTACAGCACCTGCAGAGTCACGTTACCGTCCAGTTTAATCACTTCAGTCGTACCCAGAACGGTATTATCCTGTACAGCGGCGTCAATCAGCAGTGGGAACTGGGCCATAGTGATCGCAACAGGCGTTAACTCACCCGTTTTCGCCACAGAATAGGCACGGTTTTTTGCACCGTTAGTCGAAACGATGGAGCCAGTATCACTCTTAATCCAGACGGGAGTAGTCTGCGTAAAGTCACCGGTCTGAATAACATCAACGTTCAGATCACCAGTATCGTCACTCGCAGTAACTACACCCGCCATGGTATCGATACCGATACAGAATGAACCAATTTTCTGCCCGTTTGGCGCTAATCCGAGACCAAAACCATTGGAAGTGGCAGTTGCATTCATTTTTTTACCAAAAGCGTTGGCAATATACGCAGTGCTGCTTAAGCCGATGCGAGAGTTCAGGCGGTTATCGAAGCTGGTAATACCAAACAGCGTTGGCGCTGTACATTTGATGGTCAGAGTTGTGGTTTTACGGCCTAACTGAACGAGGGGGTTGGTGACACCGGTTGGATTCAGCGCCATGTTTGGATGTTTACCGTAGTCAATGATGCCGCCACCAGTGAATTCAGGGGTACATGCACCTGGGTTAAATTCTCCGACAACCGTTAAGGTGGCATCTGAGGTCACGGTGGTATCAGCTGCCATTACATTAAATGACGTAACAGCAAGAGCCGCACAAATAGCGGCAGTAGTGAGAGACTTTTTGAAAAGCATGTGAACACTTCCTTGGTGACGATTCTTAATGAGTGATTTAATTTGTTCTTCAATATTTAAAGAACAAAAACCGGATAAGTGTACCCGGTTGTTTATGATTGTAAATAAATTGCGCATCTGGAAATAATTAATAAACAAATTATATTCTACAGATGAATGTTAATATGGTTATATTGTGACTTATGTATTTTTTTTATGGTGAAAAATAATCTTCAATATTCATTTAATAAATATAACTAACGGGAAAAATAGGAAAATATAAAAATAAATATAATGAATATACCGCATGATTATATTTATTTTTTTTATATGTTTAAGTCGCTATCCTGGTACTACTTCAGCAAAAAAGAGGGAGAGCAGCGAATAGCGCAGAAATACTAAGGTTGTTAATGGGCAAGATTCGCCAGACAGAGCCTGGCGAACTACAACACGTTAGTAGAAAATTAGGGGATTACACTTCCAGCCAGTTCATGATCCCGTCAGCCGCTTTACGACCTTCGGCGATGGCAGTCACCACCAGATCCGAACCACGCACGATGTCACCACCGGCAAAGATTTTCGGGTTACTGGTCTGAAAGGCGTTTTCGTTACCTTCCGGGGCAATGATCCGACCCTGCGAATCCAGCTCAACGCTGTGTTCTGCCAGCCATTCCATGCTGTGTGGGCGGAAACCAAACGCCATGATCACCGCATCTGCCGGAACAATATGTTCTGACCCTGCCACGATCTCCGCGCGGCGACGGCCTTTAGCGTCCGGTTCGCCCATTTCGGTGCGCACCATTTTCACGCCGCTGACTTTACCGTTGCCATTCACTTCAATACCCAGCGGCTGGACGTTGAATTTGAACTCAACGCCTTCTTCCCGCGCGTTTTTCACTTCGCGACGGGAACCTGGCATGTTCTCTTCATCACGACGATAGGCGCAGATAACGTGCTTTGCTCCCTGACGCACGGAAGTCCGCACACAGTCCATCGCGGTATCGCCGCCGCCAAGCACCACCACGCGCTTGCCTTCCATGCTGACGAAAGGTTCGTCGTGGGTTTCGCCAAAGCCCATCAACTGTTTGGTGTTGGCGATAAGGAACGGCAGCGCCGCGTACACACCATCGGCGTCTTCGTTTTCCAGCCCGCCACGCATTGACTGATAAGTCCCGACGCCAAGGAACACGGCATCGTAATCTTTCAGTAGATCGTCAAGCTGTACGTCACGGCCCACTTCGGTATTGAGTCTGAATTCAATACCCATGCCGGTGAAGATTTCACGGCGGCGCGTCATCACCTCTTTTTCCAGCTTGAAGGCCGGAATGCCGAAAGTCAGCAGCCCGCCGATTTCCGGGTGACGGTCGAAGACGACAGCTTTTACACCGTTGCGCGTCAGGACATCCGCACACGCCAGACCCGCCGGACCTGCGCCGATAATCGCCACTTTTTTATCGGTTTGCTTCACGCCGGACATATCCGGGCGCCAGCCCATTTCGAACGCTTTATCATTGATATAACGCTCAATATTACCGATGGTCACTGCGCCGAACTCATCGTTCAGGGTACAGGAACCTTCGCACAGACGATCCTGCGGGCAGACACGTCCGCACACTTCCGGCAGGGTATTTGTTTGATGCGACAGTTCTGCCGCTTCAAAAATACGTCCCTCGTTGGCGAGCTTCAGCCAGTTCGGGATGTAGTTGTGTACCGGGCATTTCCACTCGCAGTATGGGTTGCCGCATGACAGGCAGCGATCAGCCTGTGCTTTGGCCTGGCCTTCGGAAAACGGCTCGTAAATTTCAACAAACTCAATTTTGCGGATCTTCAGCGGTTTCTTTGGCGGATCAACGCGCTGCAGGTCGATAAATTGATAAACATTCTGACTCATTGTTGCTACCCCTTACTGCGCCTGCACGCGCAACTCTGCTGCGCTACGACTACGGTGACCCAGCAGTGCTTTTACATCACTGGACTTCGGTTTAACCAGCGCGAATTTAGTGGCGAAGGTTGACCAGTTAGCCAGAATTTCTTCGCCACGCTGGGAACCAGTATGCTGCACATGCTCGGTGATAAGACCACGCAGATGCTCTTCATGGATCGCCAGAGAGTCCACGCTTAAGACCTCCACCAGTTCCGGGTTAACGCGTTTGCGGAAATCACCACTTTCGTCGAGAACGTAAGCGAAGCCGCCGGTCATGCCCGCGCCGAAGTTAACGCCAGTTTTACCCAGAATACAGACGATACCGCCCGTCATATATTCACAGCCGTTGTCGCCAATACCTTCTACCACGGTAATAGCACCGGAGTTACGCACGCCAAAACGTTCACCCGCGCGGCCTGCGGCATACAGACGACCACCGGTCGCACCATACAGGCAGGTGTTGCCGATAATGCTCGCCTCATGGCTGCGGAAGGCCGAGCCAACCGGAGGACGAATGGCGATTAAGCCGCCCGCCATGCCTTTACCGACATAGTCGTTGGCATCACCCGTCAGATACAGCTCCACGCCGCCCGCGTTCCACACGCCGAAACTCTGGCCTGCGGTGCCGTTGAAGTACGCTTTAATCGGATCGGCAGCCAGTCCCTGATCGCCGTGCGTCTGGGCGATATAACCTGAAAGCGATGCGCCGACAGAACGGTCGGTGTTACGAATATCGAACCAGAAGGTTTTGCTCTGGCGCTCATCGACAAACGGTTTCGCCTGTTGCAGCAACTGCGCATTCAGCAGGCCGTTATCAAACGGCGGGTTGTTTTCGGTGCAGTAGAGCGCCTTACCTGCATGCGGTTCGGCGGTTTCCAGCAGCTTCGACAGCGCCAGCTTCTGCTGTTTGGCGGTGAAACCGTCCAGCTCTTTCAGCAGGTCGGTGCGACCAATCAGATCCACCAGACGCGTTACGCCCAGCTGTGCCATCAGCTCGCGGGTTTCACGGGCGATAAATTCAAAGTAATTCGTCACCTTGAACGGCAGGCCGTGATAGTGATTCTTACGCAGTTTGTCATCCTGAGTTGCTACACCCGTGGCGCAGTTGTTCAGGTGGCAAATACGCAGATATTTACAGCCGAGCGCGACCATTGGGCCAGTGCCGAAGCCGAAGCTTTCTGCGCCAAGAATCGCCGCCTTGATGATATCGACACCCGTTTTCAGACCGCCATCGACCTGCAAACGGATTTTATGACGCAAGCCGTTGGCAACCAGCGCCTGTTGTGTTTCAACAAGCCCCAGTTCCCACGGGCAGCCTGCGTATTTCACTGACGACAGCGGGCTTGCGCCGGTGCCACCGTCATAGCCTGCGATGGTGATTAAATCGGCATAAGCTTTCGCCACACCGGTGGCGATGGTGCCAACGCCCGGTTCGGAAACCAGCTTCACGGAGATCATCGCTTTCGGGTTAACCTGCTTAAGGTCGAAAATGAGCTGCGCTAAGTCTTCGATAGAGTAGATATCGTGGTGCGGCGGCGGGGAGATCAGCGTCACGCCCGGCACCGAATAGCGCAGTTTGGCAATGTAAGGAGTGACTTTGTCGCCCGGCAACTGACCGCCTTCGCCCGGCTTCGCGCCCTGGGCGACTTTAATCTGAATGACGTCGGCATTGACCAGATACGCCGGAGTAACCCCAAAGCGACCGGAAGCCACCTGCTTGATGCGCGACACTTTGTTGGTGCCGTAGCGCGCCGGATCTTCACCGCCTTCACCGGAGTTCGAGTTACCGCCGATGCTGTTCATCGCTTCCGCCAGCGCCTCGTGGGCTTCCGGGCTTAACGCGCCGATAGACATCGCAGCGGTATCGAAGCGTTTAAACAGTTCGCTTGCCGGTTCAACATCAGCAATGTTGACCGCGTTTTCACCCGGCGTAATTGCCAGCAGATCGCGCAGCGTGGTTGCTGGACGCTCATTAACCAGCTTCGCGTATTCCTGATAGTCGCTGTACTCGCCGCTCTGTACCGCCTGTTGCAGCGTGCGCACGACGTCCGGGTTGTAGGCGTGGTATTCGCCGCCGTGCACGTATTTCAGCAGGCCGCCCTGGCTGATGGGTTTACGCGCCAGCCAGGCTCGTTTTGACAGATTCAGCAGATCCTGCTGGAAGTCTTCAAAGCCTGCTCCGCCAATGCGGCTGACCGCGCCCTGGAAGCACAGGCTCACAACGTCATCGTGCAGACCGACCGCCTCAAACAGTTTCGAGCAGCGGTAAGAGGCGATGGTTGAGATGCCCATCTTGGACATGATTTTGTACAAGCCTTTGTTGATGCCGTTACGGTAGTTGAGCATCACGGTACGATAATTTTTGGCAATCGCGTGGGTGTCAACCAGGCGACCCAGCGTTTCATAGGCAAGGTACGGATAAATAGCCGTCGCGCCGAAGCCCAGCAACACGGCGAAGTGGTGCGGGTCGCGGGCGCTGGCGGTTTCGACGATGATGTTGGCGTCGCAACGCAGGCTTTGATCGACCAGACGGGTCTGGATCGCGCCAACCGCCATCGGGGCCGGAACTGGCAGGCGATCTTTAGCGATATTCCGGTCGGAAAGCACCAGCAGCACGGTGCCGCTACGTACCATTTTTTCGGCTTTATCGCACAGCTCTTTGACCGTCGCTTCGAGCGTGGTTTTGGTGACGTCAAAGGTGATATCCAGCGTATCTGCGCGGTAGTGCTCCTCTTTCATCGTCGTAAGTTGTTTGAAATCGGAGTAGAGCAGAATCGGCGATTTAAAGCTTAAACGGTGCGCCTGGCCTTCTGCTTCACAGAAGACGTTCATTTCACGACCGATGCTGGTGGCGAGCGACATAACATGCGCTTCACGCAGCGGGTCGATTGGCGGGTTAGTGACTTGGGCAAACTGCTGGCGGAAGTAGTCGTAAATAATGCGCGGCTGGCTGGAGAGTACGGCGAATGGGGTGTCGTCGCCCATCGAACCGACCGCTTCCTGGCCGTTTTCGCCCAGCACACGGATCACAGAGTCCAGTTCTTCCGCGCTGTAGTTAAACTGTTTCTGGTAACTGGCAAGCGTGTCGTCGTCCAGTTCGCGGCTACCTACTTCTTCATCGGGCAAGTCTTCAAACGGCACCAGGCGGCGAACGTTTTTCTCCATCCACTCTTTATATGGATGGCGGCTTTTCAGGTCGTCATCGGTTTCTGCCGAGTGCAGAATACGCCCACTGCGGGTGTCGATCACCATCAGTTCGCCTGGCCCGACGCGGCCTTTTTCGACTACTTCGTCAGGTTGGTAATCCCAGATGCCGACTTCAGAGGCGCAGGTGATGAGTTTATCTTTGGTGATGACGTAGCGCGCCGGACGCAGACCGTTACGGTCGAGGTTACAGGCAGCGAAGCGACCGTCAGACATCACGATGCCCGCCGGGCCATCCCACGGCTCCATATGCATGGAGTTAAAATCGAAGAACGCGCGCAGTTCCGGATCCATATCCGGGTTGTTCTGCCAGGCGGGTGGCACTAACAGACGCATGGCGCGGATGATATCCATCCCGCCCGCCAGCAGCAGTTCCAGCATGTTATCCATTGAACTGGAGTCAGAACCCGTTTCGTTGACGAACGGTGCGGCGTCGTGCAAATCCGGGATCAGCGGCGTCTGGAATTTATAGGTACGGGCGCGCGCCCACTGACGGTTACCGGTGATAGTGTTGATTTCGCCGTTGTGCGCCAGATAGCGGAACGGCTGCGCCAGCGGCCAGCGCGGCACGGTGTTGGTGGAGAAGCGTTGATGGAACAGGCAGATAGCTGATTCCAGACGCAGATCAGCAAGATCCAGGTAAAAGCGCGGCAAATCCGCCGGCATACACAGACCTTTATAGATGTTGACCAGATTCGACAGGCTACAGACGTAGAAGTCTTTATCGGCCTCGAGACGTTTTTCAATGCGGCGACGGGCGATAAACAGACGGCGCTCCATATCGCGCGGACGCCAGCCTGCCGGGGCGTTCACAAAAATTTGCTCAATGCGCGGCAGCGAGGAGAGGGCGATTTCACCCAGTACACCTTCGTTGGTAGGGACATCACGCCAGCCGACAATCGACAAGGTTTCGCGTTGTAGCTCTTCTTCAACGATGCGGCGTGCGGCGGCGGCGAGTTCAGGATCTTTATTCAGGAAGATCATCCCGACGGCGTAGTTTTTCGCTAAACGCCAGCCGCGTTCCTGCGCAACGATGCGAAAAAAGCGATCCGGTTTTTGTAACAGCAGACCGCAACCGTCACCGGTTTTACCATCAGCGAGAATCGCGCCACGGTGCTGCATACGGGCCAGTGCGTGTATTGCAGTACGCACTACCTTGTGGCTAGGTTCGCCTTCTATGTGGGCGATCAGGCCGAAACCACAGTTATCCCTCTCAAGGGATTTATCGTACAACATATCGTGAACCTCCCCCAGGCTCTGCGGGAACCCCACTACCGAACCGCTGCGCACGGGCACAGAAAGAGCATGGCGACGGGGTTTGCGTTTCATACGCTTACCTCGCATTCGCCCCCTTTTTTGTCCTTTTCGCATCAGTTAATACGGTGAAGAGGGGAACTCAATTACTGCATAAATATGATGAGCAGGCTGCTCATCCAGAAAGCTTCCAGCGGATTTCCAACTTATCGGGAAAGCTGATACAGGTCAAATGGCAAGCTTATTGGTCTGGAAATGTGCTTTAGCGCAAAATTCTTTGTTAATTTATTGAATTTAAACTGAATTTGTTGTTCTTTATTAATGGGAGGGGAAAAAGGAAAACGTTGAGTGCCTGACTACTATAGCGGCGTGTTAACCCTTATCCTGCCTTGAATTGACGTTTGAAGCAGTGTTTTATACTGCCTTAAGAGGAAAAGGCATTTCATGCTACTGTTTTTGTTTAAAATCCATTAGCGGATAAAAAAATCCGACGCAAGATAAGCAAAAGTAATTTATGTGTTATTGCATTAAATTTCAGTAATTGTGATTTATTATGCAGTTGATATAAGCAGGCCGGGGCGATTGATCCAGGTCATCGCCGAATTGAGCTAAAAATGGCAGGCTTTGGCCTCTTTTCAAGGCGCGGTCTATCAGATTATGCAGTTACAGAAATTAGTCAATATGTTTGGTGGGGATCTTACCCGTCGTTACGGGCAAAAGGTGCATAAACTGACGCTGCATGGCGGTTTTAGCTGCCCGAATCGTGACGGAACCATCGGACGCGGCGGATGCACATTCTGTAATGTTGCTTCGTTTGCCGACGAAGCACAGCAGCATCGCTCCATTGCCGAACAACTGGCGCATCAGGCGAATCTGGTTAACCGCGCGAAACGCTATCTGGCCTACTTTCAGGCTTATACCAGCACCTTTGCGGAAGTTCAGGTGCTGCGTTCCATGTATCAACAGGCGGTGAGCCAGGCCAATATTGTCGGTTTGTGTGTTGGTACGCGCCCGGACTGCGTGCCGGATGCGGTGTTGGATCTGCTTTGTGAATATAAAGACCAGGGCTACGAAGTGTGGCTGGAGCTGGGGCTGCAAACCGCGCATGACAAAACGCTGCATCGCATCAATCGCGGACATGATTTTGCCTGCTATCAGCGCACGACTCAGCTGGCGCGTCAGCGTGGACTGAAGGTGTGTTCTCATTTAATTGTCGGCCTGCCTGGCGAAGGGCACGCGGAATGTTTGCAAACGCTGGAGCGAGTGGTTGAAACCGGCGTGGACGGCATAAAGCTTCATCCCCTGCATATCGTGAAAGGCAGTATTATGGCGAAAGCCTGGGAAGCGGGGCGTTTGAACGGTATTGAACTGGACGATTACACGCTGACGGCCGGAGAAATGATTCGCCATACGCCACCGGAGGTTATCTACCACCGAATTTCCGCCAGCGCCCGTCGCCCGACGCTACTTGCTCCGCTGTGGTGTGAAAATCGCTGGACGGGAATGGTCGAGCTGGATCGTTATCTGAATGAACATGGCGTACAAGGATCGGCGCTGGGACGTCCGTGGCTACCTCCAACGGCGTAGGCCATTGAGGGGAATTCCGCATTTCTCACACAATTTATAACGTAACTGTCAGAATTGGGTATTATTGGGGCAGGTTGTCGTGAAGGAATTCCCTAATGAAGCAAATTCGTCTGCTGGCGCAGTATTATGTTGACCTGATGATGAAGTTAGGTCTGGTGCGCTTCTCAATGTTGCTGGCGCTGGCCCTTGTCGTTCTCGCCATTGTGGTACAAATGGCGGTGACCATGGTGCTGCATGGTCAGGTCGAAAGCATTGATGTTATTCGTTCTATCTTCTTTGGTCTGCTGATTACGCCGTGGGCGGTCTACTTTCTTTCGGTGGTTGTAGAGCAACTGGAGGAGTCACGACAACGTCTGTCACGGTTGGTGCAAAAACTGGAGGAGATGCGTGAGCGCGATCTGAGCCTCAACGTTCAGTTAAAAGACAATATTACCCAGCTTAATCAGGAAATTGCCGTTCGTGAAAAAGCGGAAGCTGAATTGCAGGAAACCTTCGGTCAGCTGAAAATTGAAATCAAAGAGCGTGAAGAGACACAAATTCAGCTCGAACAGCAATCCTCTTTCTTACGTTCCTTCCTTGACGCCTCTCCAGACCTGGTTTTTTACCGTAACGAAGATAAAGAGTTTTCCGGCTGTAACCGCGCAATGGAATTGCTAACCGGGAAGAGCGAAAAACAACTGGTTCATCTGAAACCTGCTGATGTTTACTCACCGGAAGCCGCCGCGAAAGTCATTGAGACCGATGAAAAAGTGTTCCGTCATAATGTGTCACTGACCTATGAGCAATGGCTGGATTATCCCGACGGACGCAAAGCCTGCTTTGAAATCCGTAAAGTGCCGTACTACGACCGCGTGGGTAAACGCCACGGTTTGATGGGGTTTGGTCGTGACATTACCGAGCGTAAGCGGTATCAGGATGCGCTCGAACGTGCCAGCCGCGACAAAACGACTTTTATCTCCACCATCAGTCACGAATTGCGTACACCGCTGAACGGTATCGTTGGTTTAAGCCGCATTCTGCTGGATACGGAACTCACTGCTGAGCAGGAAAAATATCTCAAAACCATCCATGTTTCCGCCGTCACTTTGGGGAATATTTTTAACGATATTATCGACATGGATAAGATGGAGCGGCGTAAAGTTCAGCTTGATAACCAGCCGGTTGATTTCACCAGTTTCCTTGCCGATCTGGAAAATCTCTCCGCATTGCAGGCGCAACAAAAAGGGCTGCGTTTTATTCTGGAACCGATGCTACCATTACCGCATCAGATCATTACCGACGGTACGCGTTTACGGCAGATCCTGTGGAATCTCATCAGTAACGCCGTCAAATTCACCCAGCAAGGGCAGGTTACCGTGCGCGTGCGCTACGATGAAGGCGACATGCTGCATTTTGAAGTGGAAGACTCCGGCATCGGTATTCCGCAGGATGAGCTGGATAAAATTTTTGCCATGTATTATCAGGTGAAAGACAGTCACGGTGGTAAACCTGCCACCGGCACCGGCATTGGCCTGGCGGTTTCTCGTCGGCTGGCGAAAAATATGGGCGGCGATATCACCGTCACCAGCGAACAGGGCAAGGGTTCAACCTTTAGGTTGACGATCCACGCACCGTCGGTGGCAGAAGAGGTCGATGACGCGTTTGACGAAGACGATATGCCTTTACCGGCGCTGAATGTGCTGCTGGTGGAAGACATTGAACTGAACGTTATTGTCGCGCGTTCTGTGCTGGAAAAATTGGGTAACAGCGTTGATGTAGCAATGACCGGCAAGGCGGCGCTGGAGATGTTTAAGCCGGGAGAATACGACCTGGTGTTGCTGGATATTCAGTTGCCAGATATGACCGGGCTGGATATCTCTCGTGAACTGACGAAGCGTTATCCGCGCGAAGATTTACCGCCGCTGGTGGCTTTAACCGCCAATGTGCTGAAAGATAAACAAGAGTACCTCAATGCTGGAATGGATGATGTGCTGAGTAAGCCGCTTTCCGTACCGGCGCTAACCGCGATGATCAAGAAATTCTGGGATACCCAGGATGATGAGGAGAGCACGGTGACGACAGAAGAGAACAGCAAATCTGAAGCATTACTCGATATACCCATGCTGGAACAGTATCTCGAACTTGTAGGGCCGAAATTGATTACCGATGGACTGGCGGTGTTTGAGAAAATGATGCCGGGCTATGTGAGTGTACTGGAGTCGAACCTGACGGCGCAGGATAAAAAAGGCATCGTCGAGGAAGGGCATAAAATTAAAGGCGCGGCAGGTTCAGTGGGGTTACGCCATCTACAACAGCTGGGTCAGCAAATTCAGTCTCCCGACCTTCCTGCGTGGGAAGATAACGTAGGTGAATGGATTGAAGAGATGAAAGAAGAGTGGCGTCACGACGTAGACGTGCTGAAAGCGTGGGTGGCAAAAGCCACTAAAAAATGACCCCGGCTAGACCGGGGTGCGCGAATACTGCGCCAACACCAGGGAAATCTTGGCTGCGCCGTAAATTATTATGATGAGTTACAAGGGCACAGCACTGTTTTTCAGGCCGCACGCAGTTAAGATAGCAAATCTTAAATGATTTGTTACATGAATCAGTTAAATGTGTGATGCGTAGCATTTTTATTAAAAAGATTAATGTGTTTCAGTCAGTTGCGAAAGGATGATCACAATGAAGAAAATTGGCGTAGTTCTGAGCGGGTGCGGCGTCTATGACGGTTCTGAAATTCATGAAGCGGTGTTGACGTTGTTAGCTATTTCACGCAGCGGTGCGCAGGCGGTCTGCTTTGCGCCGGATAAGCAGCAGGTTGACGTTATCAACCATTTAACCGGCGAGGCGATGGCGGAATCGCGCAATGTGCTGATTGAAGCCGCGCGTATTGCGCGTGGTGAGATCCGTCCTCTGGCTCAGGCCGATGCTGCCGAACTGGATGCGTTGATTGTGCCGGGTGGCTTTGGTGCGGCGAAGAATTTAAGCAATTTTGCCAGCCTTGGCAGTGAATGCACCGTTGATCGTGAATTAAAGGCGTTGGCGCAAGCGATGCATCAGGCCGGTAAACCGCTTGGTTTTATGTGTATTGCCCCGGCGATGCTGCCGAAAATTTTCGATTTCCCGCTGCGTTTGACCATCGGTACTGATATCGATACCGCAGAAGTGCTGGAAGCGATGGGCGCGGAGCATGTGCCATGTCCGGTCGATGATATCGTTGTTGATGAAGACAATAAGATTGTCACTACACCGGCTTATATGTTGGCACAGAACATTGCGGAAGCAGCGAACGGCATTGATAAGCTGGTTTCTCGCGTGCTGGTTCTGGCTGAATGAGTAAAAGCCGCTTAACGGCGTTCGGTTTCGTTCGTCGTTTTCTTCTGCGGTTAGTGGTTGTCCTCGCCGTTTTATGGGGCGGGGGCATCGCGTTGTTTAGCATAGCGCCCGTTCCGTTCTCAGCGGTAATGGTCGAGCGACAGGTCAGTGCATGGCTGCACGGCAATTTTCGTTACGTGGCACATTCTGACTGGGTCAGTATGGATCAAATATCGCCGTGGATGGGGCTGGCGGTGATTGCCGCAGAAGATCAGAAATTCCCTGAGCACTGGGGCTTTGATGTCGCTTCCATTGAGAAAGCTCTGGCGCACAACGAGCGCAATGAAAATCGTATTCGCGGCGCATCAACGCTTTCCCAGCAGACAGCCAAAAACCTCTTTTTATGGGATGGACGTAGCTGGATACGTAAAGGGCTGGAAGCAGGTCTGACATTGGGGATAGAAACGGTCTGGAGCAAAAAACGCATCCTGACGGTTTATCTGAATATTGCCGAATTTGGCGATGGTGTGTTTGGTGTTGAAGCCGCAGCGCAACGCTATTTCCATAAACCCGCGAGCAAACTCACTCAGTCGGAGGCTGCCTTACTGGCAGCAGTACTTCCGAACCCACTACGCTTTAAAGCTTCCGCACCCTCAGGCTACGTGCGTAGCCGTCAGGCGTGGATTTTACGGCAGATGCATCAGTTGGGCGGTGAATCTTTTATGCGGCAACATCAACTGGATTAAGCTTCGCGCGAGGTGAGGGAGAGTTTCTTGTTCTCACTGAGTTGTGCGTCTTTCTTCAGGGCAACCGATAACGCGGGTTGAGCGATAAAACGTTGCCACAATCGCTCTTGTTTACGTAAACAACACCACTTCGACCAGGTCGCTAACGGAATCCACGTGCTTTCACCAATGTTGTCACAGACGACGGGAATAATTTCTGACTCGCTGATGCGGTGACAAAGAATATTCTGCGGCTTCAGCGACATTGTCACGATGCGGTTATCCTGCAAATAACGCTTCAGCTGTTTCAGTAACTGGCGCAGTTGCGCGATATCTTCTTCGTAACGGCATTGTTCAGCAAATTCGGTCAATGTAATAGACGGTTTGCCATCAAAATCGGCAATGACATCGTAGACATAACCGGTCCCGCAATCAGTTTCAACCGTACCGTGATAGCGTGGAATACCGCTCCAGTCTTTTAACCGACGACCAAGATGCGCGTAGTACTTTAACTCACGGCGGATCTCTTTATCACCACCGTCGCCACGGTGATAGACAATCTTGATACAGCGTTGGGCATCTTCCGGATGCGCGTAACATTTCCGATGTCTTCCGGTGCCCAGGGGACTTTGTTCAGATAAGCGAATCATGCCATCTCCTGGAAATATTTTCTGACAGTCTCCAGTATGAGGGCTTAACTTAAACAAAACCTAAACAAGGCTTTTTAAGGTTTTCTTAAGGTTTTGTACGCACAGAAAAGAGCACAAAATGTACAAGCCGCGAAAAATGAGGACATTTTCCGCTTGTACATTTTTCACCCTTAAGGGCTGAAGGTGTGTATCCGGGGGAATTAAGCGTCAGGGTTATGAAGATTAATCTTCATCGAAACCAGAGTTAAAGAGGGCGATAACGGCGGCCAGTGCTTCCACTTCCTGTGGACCGGTCGCTTCGACTTCAATCTGCCGTCCTTTGGCGGAGTCCAGCATCAGTAGCGCAATAACGCTGTTCGCTTCAGCCTCGGTGCCTTCGTCATTACGTAACAGCACTTCAGCGTCAAAACCCTGCATTAATTCAAAGAGTTTCATGGCAGGCCGGGCATGCATGCCCAGCTTGTTTGTGATTTCAACAGTTTGCTTGACGGTCATGGTTTACGTTTTTCCAGCGTACGATGGCGTGACTGGACGTTTTTACCGCGCGAGCGGAAGTAGTCTGCCAGCTGTTCTGCAATATACACCGAACGGTGCTTCCCGCCGGTACAACCAATGGCGACCGTCAGGTAGCTACGGTTGTTGGTTTCCAGCATAGGTAACCATAGCTCAAGGTAGCTTCGCGTCTGGTAGATAAAATTGTGTACTTCTGTGTGGCGGTCGAGGAACGCGGCGACAGGTTTATCAAGACCTGTCATTGGACGCAGTTTCGGGTCCCAGTGCGGGTTCGGCAGGAAGCGCACATCAAAGACGTAATCTGCATCAATAGGAATGCCGTGTTTGAAGCCGAAGGACTCAAAGACCATCGTCAGTTCACGCTCGCGTTTACCCAGCAAACGGGTACGCAACATTTCTGCCAGTTCATGAACGGACATTTCTGAGGTATCGACAATCAAATCTGCCCGCGAACGCAGTGGCTCCAGCAGATCGCTTTCTTTGTCGATAGCACTTTCCAGCGACAGGTTCTTGCTGGAGAGCGGATGCAGGCGGCGCGTATCACTGTAACGACGAATCAGGGTGTTACGATCGGCATCCAGGAACAGCAGTTGCGGTGAGAAAGCATCAGGCAGGTTACTCATCGCCTGTTCGAATATTTCTGGTGACTCCGGCATATTACGAACATCAATGCTGACGGCGGCAGAAATCTCGCGATCGGCGAGCGTGCGAGCCAGATCGGGTAACAGCACTACGGGAAGGTTATCCACGCAGTAAAAACCCATATCTTCCAGCGCACGAAGGGCGACAGATTTACCTGAGCCTGAACGTCCGCTGACGATCATCAGTACCATGTACTGTTTCTCCTCACAACGTCTAAAAGAGACATTACAGAATAACTACGCTTCATCCGGAGTACCTTCGGTATCCGTAATGATTTGATACAGCTCTTCATCACTCTGGGCTGCGCGTAAACGGCGGCAGATGGTTTTGTCCGCCAGACGTTTCGCCACCAGCGAAAGAGTATGCAGGTGCGTTTTGGTTTGGTCAGCCGGCACCAGCAGGGCAAAAAGTAAGTCCACCGGTTGGTTGTCGATGGCATCGAAAGCTATAGGCGTTTCGAGCTGAACGAAAACACCAACGGCACGCAGAGTATCTTCTTCCAGTTTGCCATGCGGAATGGCAATGCCATTACCGATACCGGTACTGCCCATTTTTTCCCGCGTCAGAATAGCTTCAAAAACCACCTGAGGCGGCAGGCTGAGTTGTTTCGCAGCCAGTTCGCTGATAATTTCCAGTGCACGTTTTTTGCTCTGACAGTGGACGCGGCTTCGCGTACATTCCCTGTTAAGAACACTGCTAAGCTGTAGAGTTGTATCATTATTTGTCATAATTTCACCTAAGAACCTGACCACTCAAACAGTGGAACAGGCTCGGAGCATTAACCGTACAAATGGCCCGTTGTGTCGCACAACAGGCCGCCATGCACTTGCTAATTGCCCGGACAATTAGTGTTGTTTCAATTTATCTTTATGCTTGGTCAACTGGCGTGCCAGCTTATCAATTAAGCCATCAATGGCAGCGTACATGTCCTGACCTTCCGCGCTGGCATGAATCTCGCCACCGTTTACATGCAGTGTTGCATCTGAGGTATGGGTGACTTTCTCCACTTTCAGAACAACATAGACCTGGTTGATTCGGTCAAAATATTGCTCAAGTTTGGCAAATTTTGATGTGACAAATTCGCGCAGGGCCTCGGTGATCTCGACGTTATTTCCGGTAATGTTGAGCTGCATAGTGTCTTCCTTATCGGTTGGGTCAAACGAGCTGTTTACGCTGGTTTGACGGCGGAATGGATAAAGACTCTCGGTATTTCGCAACAGTGCGGCGTGCCACCATGATACCTTGTTCCGACAGCAAAGAGGTTAACTTGCTGTCGCTCAACGGTTTCGCTGGGTTTTCCGCCGCGATTAATTTCTTCACCAGCGCACGAATCGCCGTGGACGAGGCTTCGCCGCCGCCCTCGGTATTGACGTGACTGGAGAAAAAATACTTCAGTTCAAAAATGCCTCGTGGACTATGCAGGTACTTTTGCGTGGTCACGCGAGATATCGTCGATTCATGCATTTCGACGGCCTGGGCGATATCGGCCAGTACCATCGGTTTCATATATTCTTCGCCTTGCTCAAAGAAGGCTTGCTGCTGTTCAACAATACAGCGACTCACGCGCAGTAGCGTATCGTTACGACTTTCCAGACTCTTAATCAACCATTTGGCATCCTGCAGATTGCTGCGGATAAACTGGCTGTCGCCATCGTTACGTGTGTTATTACACATCGAGGCATAGTGCTGGTTGATTTGCAGACGCGGAATACTGTCGCTGTTGAGTTCCACCGTCCAGTGGTCGTTATGCTTACGCACCAACACATCTGGAATGACATATTCCGGTTCGCCGGTCTGGATCGACTGACCGGGGCGAGGGTCGAGTGACTGGATCAGATTGACGGCTTCTTTCAGCACATCTTCTTTTAGACGAGTTACGCGCATTAGTGTGCGGAAGTCGTGATTCGCCAGTAGATCAAGGTGATCGCTAATGATCAGTCGAGCTTCTTCCAGCCACGGCGTCGTTTTGTCGAATTGGGAGAGTTGGATCAGCAGGCAGTCGCGCAGATCTTTCGCCGCTACACCGACCGGGTCAAACCGTTGGATCCGCTTGAGGACCGCTTCAACTTCATCGATGTCGATCTCTTCATCGCCCATGCTTTCGAGAATATCTTCCAGTGGGACGGTGAGATAACCGGTATCATCAACGGCATCAACGATGGAGGTGGCGATAGCGCGGTCAGTGTCGGAAAACGGCGTCAGTTCGACCTGCCACATCAGATAATCCTGCAAGGTCTGCGTCGTTTCGCCTTGATAGACTGGCAGTTCGTCGTCAATGTAGTCACCGCTGGTGCCGGACGGCGTACCGGCTGTATAGATGGTGTCCCAACTGGCATCGAGCGGCAGTTCTTCCGGCATCTCTTTTTGTTCGAGCGCGTCAGCGGTGTCCAGCGTTTCGCTGTCTGGCGTTTCGTGAGTGTCGATTTCATCATGAGTGTCGATTTGCTCAAGCAGTGGATTACTCTCCAGCGCCTGCTGCAGCTCCTGTTGAAGTTCCAGCGTGGACAGCTGCAACAGACGAATTGCCTGTTGTAGCTGAGGCGTCATCGCCAGTTGCTGACTAAGCCTGAGTTGCAAACCTTGCTTCATGTTCAGAATCGTACTCTCCTGCTAAAACGTCGCGAGCTTCTACCCTATCAGAGTCTGAAGTCTTCCCCAAGGTATACACGCTTAACATGTTCGTCTTGTAAGATTTCTGTAGGTGTGCCGTGGGCGATCAAATGCCCCTGACTGACGATATAAGCGCGTTCACAAACTGCCAGTGTTTCACGCACGTTATGGTCAGTGATCAGCACACCCAGGCCGCTGTCGCGCAGGTGCTCAATGATGCGTTTGATGTCGATAACCGAGATCGGGTCAACCCCGGCAAACGGTTCATCAAGCAGAATAAATTTCGGATTCGCAGCCAGTGCGCGGGCAATTTCTACACGGCGACGTTCACCACCGGAGAGCGATTGCCCCATGCTGTCACGCAGGTGCTCAATGTGAAACTCTTCCATCAGCTCGTTCGCGCGGTCTTCACGTTGTTCAGCAGACAAGTCGTCACGAATTTGCAGTACCGCCATCAGGTTATCGTAAACGCTGAGGCGGCGGAAAATGGAGGCTTCCTGCGGCAGATAGCCGATACCACGGCGCGCGCGCGCGTGTAATGGCAGCAGACTGATATCGTCATCATCAATAATGATGTTGCCTGCATCGCGCGGCACAATGCCAACAACCATGTAGAAAGTGGTAGTCTTACCGGCACCGTTTGGCCCCAGCAGACCAACAATTTCCCCGGAGTTGACGGTCAGACTGACGTCTTCCACCACGCGGCGACCCTTGTAGGCTTTTGCAAGGTTCTTTGCTGTTAATGTTGCCATAACGAATTAATTACCTTTCTTCTGTGCCGGGGTCTGGCCTTTGTTGTTTTTATCCTGCAACTGCGACGGCACCAGAACGGTGGTTACGCGCTTACCTTTATCGCTGAAAGCCTGCATTTTCTGCTCTTTCACCAGATAAGTGATTTTATCGCCCTTTATATTGCTATCGACCTGCTGCAGATAAGCATTACCGGTCAGAACGACAAAATCTTTCGCCAGTTCGTAATGCATCTGGGAAGCGTGACCTTCGACAGGTTTACCGTTGTCCTGCATCTGATAGAACGTCGCTGGCTTACCGTAGCCATCGATCACTTCTTTGCCCTGCTCGCCGCCCGGACGGGTAACGACCACTTTATCGGCATTAATTTTGATGGTGCCCTGGGTAACAATGACGTTACCCGTGAAGGTGACCACGTTGCCTTGCATATCAAGAGATTGCTGATCCGATTCAATGTGAATCGGCTGGTCAGTGTCTCCGGTAACGGCAAATGCCGGAATACTGGCGGCCAGAAGTGAGCTGGCAAGCACAAGATTAAGGCTGAGTTTGTTTGTTTTGAATTTCATAGGATGTTCTAACCTTTTCAATCAGCTCGGCGTTCTTGCTGCGTAAGTTGCCGCGCATTTTCAGACCGCTGGAGTTAAATGTTGTTCCGTATAACGTGACGAGGTCTTCAGAGGTAACATCCTGCGTCACCAGATTGATCTGCGCGTTATCCGTCGTGATTCTGCGAAGTTGAGAGTCCGGCACGAGTGCGTTGACTTCAACGTGCCCATATAAATAGAGCATCCGATCATTGGTCAGCTTGGCTTTATCCGCTTTTACGGACCATGTCGGGATTTTATCCTTATCAAACGTAGTAAGTACCGGTTGCGTAAACCACGAAACGGCCTGATCGGAATAATATTCAACGTGTTGAGCAATCAATCGATAGCTTAGCGCCCCTTCTGGGTTATAGACGAGCGTGTCCGTATGCTCGCTTTTATAGGTGGGATCGTTGTTGTTGACGACCACCTGGGCGGTATCGTCTTTCTCGGTCATGTTAATACCGATCATCACCAGAACCGCCAGTGATAGCACAATGATAACCCAACGTCTGGCTTTACTCATATCGATTGCCCTTTGGCTTCATCCAGTTTGCCCTGCGCCAGGAGTAATAAGTCGCAAACTTCACGCACTGCGCCACGACCGCCAGTAATGCGAGTCACGTAATCGGCGCGCGGAAGCAACAGCGGGTGCGCATCGGCCACGGCTACGCTTAGGCCCACTTTTTCCATTACCGGCCAGTCGATGAGATCATCCCCAACGTAAGCCACGTTTTCCGGGGCGATCGCCAGTTTTTCCAGCAGATCGCTAAAGGCGATAAGTTTATTCGACTGCCCCTGATACAAGTGAGTAATCCCCAATGTGGCACAGCGATCTTCTACCAGTTTAGCCTTTCGCCCGGTAATGATGGCGACTTCAATATCAGAGGTGAGCGCACAACGAATGCCATAACCATCACGAACATTGAACGCTTTAAGTTCTTCGCCGTTGTTGCCCATATAAATCAGGCCATCTGACAGCACGCCATCGACGTCAAGGATCAGCAGACGAATATTTTCTGCTTTTGCCATAACGTCGGCACTGACAGGGCCGTAACAGGTCTCAAGTGACGCACCTGCTTTATTCATTGTTGTTTATCCTTGAATCTTTACACTACGCCAGCACGCAGTAAATCATGCATATGTAACACACCGAGTAAATGGTCGCCATCGGCAACCATTACGGAGGTGATATGGCGGGACTGCATTAAGTTCAGTGCCTCAACGGCCAGAATGCCAGGGCGTACGCGAATTCCCCCCGGCGTCATCACATCGGCAATACTTAATTGACGGACATCCACGCCCATATCGAAGACACGGCGTAAATCACCGTCGGTAAAGATGCCTTCAATCATCATATTGTCATCGCAAATGACGGTCATACCAAGATTTTTGCGGGTAACTTCCAGTAATGCATCGCGCAGGCTGGCGGTTTTTTTAACATGCGGGATCTCATCACCCGTATGCATAATATCGTTTACGCGCAGCAGAAGTTTACGACCCAGTGCGCCGCCGGGATGTGAGAGCGCAAAATCTTCGGCGGTAAAGCCGCGCGCTTTTAACAGAGCAACGGCGAGCGCATCGCCCATTACCAGCGTGGCGGTGGTGCTGCTGGTCGGTGCCAGCCCCAACGGACAGGCTTCTTTCGCTACTTTAACACACAGATGCACGTCTGCGGCGCGCGCCATGCTGCTCTCCGGGCGACCGGTAATGCAGATTAACGGCACATGAAGACGCTTAAGCACCGGAATCAAGGCATTGATTTCGCTGGATTCACCAGAGTTAGAGATAGCAATTACCACATCCTGCGGGGTGACCATGCCTAAATCACCATGCGCGGCTTCGCCAGGATGGACGAAAAATGACGGAGTACCGGTGCTGGCAAAGGTCGCGGCCATTTTGCGTCCAATGTGTCCCGATTTGCCCATCCCCATAACCACGACTTTGCCTTTACACCAAAACATCTTTTCGCAAGCGAGCGCGAAATTCTTATTGATGTATTGATCAAGCTTCGCCAGGCATTCACGTTCAATCGCCAGGACTTCTTTACCTGCTTGCTGAAAGTCAAAACCCGGTTGCAACTCTACGTGCGACATAATGCGTTTCCAGTTATTCAACGAGTATTGGCGATAACCAGTACAACATCGCCAGCCATACGATAAATCCGCCTGTTAATAATACCCCTACGCCACGGCCCGGTTGCGGGGAGCGTCGCCAGCACAGCAACGCAAAAATAATGCTTACCAGCAACATCACGCTGTAGTCACGGCTGTACGCCAGTGGGTTAACCTCCCCTGGCGTAATCAGCGCCGGCAGACCCAGTACGATGACGATATTAAAAATATTCGCGCCAATGATATTACCGATGGCGATGTCGTTTTCACCTTTGCGAACACCGGCTATCGCGGTTGCCAGTTCCGGCAGACTAGTGCCGATAGCGATTGCCGTCAGACCAATAGTTAATTCGCTGATGGCAAAGTAATTCGCCAGTACGGTGGCGTTATCAATCACCATCCGCGTAGCCACTGGCATGATGATCAGCGCAATGCCAAGCCATAAAAATGCGACGGGTAAACCGCCTTCACGCGGTAGCTCTGCAAGCTGCTCTCTGGTCAGGCTATCGGTTCCCTGACGTTCGGCCTGATGTGCAAGTTTAACAATGAACAGCAGCCATAGCACAGCCAGAAAAAGGAGAAAGATACCATCGCTGCGACTAAGTTGTCCGTCATAGAGTACGGAACCGGCTACCACGCTGACGAATAACATTAATGGTAACTCGCGGCGCAGAACATCGGAATGGACGGTAAAAGGGCGCACCAGTGCGGTCAGACCTAGGATCAGCAAGATATTGATAATGTTTGAGCCAAGCGCCGTGCCGACGGCTAAATCGCGTTGTTCGTGCAGCGACGCGGCAAGCGAAACAATAATTTCTGGAAGTGACGTGCCAATACTGACCACAGTCATGCCAATGATCAGCGGAGGGATGCCAAAAGTGCGGCAAAGAATGGAAGCGGCAAATACCAGACGATCGGCACTGTATACGACCAAAAGTAAACCAACAATTAACAGTGCCGTAGCTAAAAGCATCTAACGTCCTTTCTTCAGGTATACTCGCCGGTCGCTGAAGATTCTCAGAAAGCCGTAACGGATTCTTAATTTTGACTTTATGCGGCTAAAAAGTAAAACAAATGCCAGCTTTAGCTAACCACGGCGGGTAATATTCTGTAAATATGTTGGGTTCAAGGTTAAATTGAGCGCCATGCTTAGAAAATCAACGCAAGACGAAGGGTGAATTATGGAGCAGTCTGTGGCGAATTTAGTCGATATGCGCGATGTCAGTTTTACGCGTGGCAATCGCTGCATCTTCGATAATATTTCCCTGACCGTGCCGCGAGGGAAGATCACGGCAATCATGGGGCCATCGGGCATCGGTAAAACGACGCTACTCCGTCTGATTGGCGGGCAAATCGCACCAGATCACGGTGAGATCCTTTTTGATGGCGAGAATATTCCGGCGATGTCTCGTTCGCGCCTGTACACTGTGCGCAAACGGATGAGCATGTTGTTTCAGTCCGGGGCGTTGTTCACAGATATGAACGTATTTGACAACGTGGCCTATCCACTGCGCGAACATACCCAGCTCCCCGCGCCATTGTTGCATAGCACGGTGATGATGAAGCTGGAAGCCGTAGGGCTGCGTGGAGCGGCGAAACTTATGCCTTCTGAACTTTCCGGCGGGATGGCTCGTCGCGCTGCACTGGCGCGTGCGATTGCCCTGGAGCCGGATCTCATCATGTTTGATGAACCGTTTGTTGGGCAGGATCCGATCACTATGGGCGTACTGGTGAAGCTGATTTCTGAGCTGAACAGCGCGTTGGGCGTGACTTGCGTGGTAGTTTCTCATGATGTGCCGGAAGTCTTAAGTATTGCTGATCACGCCTGGATTCTGGCGGATAAAAAAATTGTCGCTCACGGTAGCGCCCAGGCGTTGCAGGCGAATCCTGATCCGCGCGTACGTCAGTTTCTGGACGGGATAGCTGACGGACCTGTTCCGTTCCGCTATCCTGCCGGCGATTATCACGCTGATCTTTTACCAGGGAGTTAAGCCACTCATGCTGTTAAATGCGCTGGCCTCGCTTGGACATAAAGGGATTAAAACCCTGAGAACGTTCGGGCGGGCCGGGTTAATGTTATTCAATGCGCTGGTAGGCAAACCGGAATTTCGTAAACATGCGCCGCTGCTGGTGCGTCAGCTCTATAATGTCGGCGTCCTGTCGATGCTGATTATTGTGGTTTCTGGCGTGTTCATCGGAATGGTGCTGGGTCTGCAAGGTTATCTGGTTCTGACCACCTATAGTGCGGAAACCAGTCTGGGTATGCTGGTGGCGTTATCGCTGCTGCGTGAACTGGGACCGGTGGTTGCTGCGTTACTGTTTGCCGGGCGTGCCGGTTCGGCGCTAACCGCAGAAATTGGCTTGATGCGCGCCACAGAGCAGCTCTCCAGCATGGAGATGATGGCGGTCGATCCGCTGCGTCGGGTTATTTCTCCGCGTTTCTGGGCTGGGGTTATTTCATTGCCATTGCTGACGATTATTTTCGTCGCCGTGGGGATCTGGGGCGGATCGCTGGTCGGCGTTAGCTGGAAAGGTATTGATAGCGGATTCTTCTGGTCGGCAATGCAAAACGCCGTCGACTGGCGTATGGATCTGGTCAACTGTCTGATTAAGAGCGTGGTGTTCGCCATTACGGTGACGTGGATTTCGTTGTTTAACGGCTACGACGCCATCCCGACTTCTGCCGGGATTAGCCGGGCAACCACTCGCACCGTTGTCCACTCGTCTCTGGCTGTTCTGGGGCTGGATTTTGTGCTGACCGCATTGATGTTTGGGAATTGAGTTCATGCAAACGAAAAAAAATGAAATTTGGGTGGGTATCTTTTTATTAGCAGCACTGCTGGCGGCGCTGTTTGTCTGCCTGAAGGCGGCAAACGTGACGTCCATACGTACTGAACCGACCTACACGCTTTATGCGACGTTCGATAACATTGGCGGCCTGAAAGCGCGCTCTCCGGTCAGCATTGGCGGCGTTGTCGTCGGTCGGGTGGCAGATATTACGCTGGATCCGAAAACCTATCTGCCGCGCGTGACGCTGGAAATTGAACAACGTTATAACCACATTCCTGACACAAGTTCGCTGAGTATTCGTACTTCCGGCCTGCTTGGAGAGCAATATCTGGCGTTAAACGTCGGTTTTGAAGACCCCGAACTGGGTACTGCTATCCTGAAGGATGGCGATTCGATTCAGGACACCAAGTCTGCGATGGTGCTGGAAGATCTCATTGGTCAGTTCCTTTACGGCAGTAAAGGCGATGACAATAAGAATAGTGGCGATGCGCCAGCTGCTGCGCCAGGTAATAATGAAACCACTGAACCTGTGGGTACAACGAAATAATTTCAGGAGAACCGACGCATGTTTAAACGTTTAATGATGGTCGCTTTGCTGGTGATTGCACCGCTGAGTGCGGCAACTGCGGCAGACCAGACCAATCCGTATAAGCTGATGGACGAGGCGGCGCAGAAAACGTTCGATCGCCTGAAGAATGAGCAACCGCAAATCCGTGCCAACCCGGATTACCTGCGTACTATCGTCGATCAGGAACTGCTGCCGTATGTGCAGGTGAAATACGCTGGTGCACTGGTACTGGGTCAGTACTACAAGAGCGCGACCCCAGCCCAACGTGATGCATACTTTGCCGCTTTCCGTGAGTACCTGAAGCAGGCTTACGGTCAGGCGCTGGCGATGTATCACGGACAGACTTACCAGATTGCGCCAGAACAGCCGCTGGGCGATAAAACCATTGTGCCTATTCGCGTTACCATTATTGACCCGAATGGTCGCCCGCCGGTACGTCTGGACTTCCAGTGGCGTAAAAACTCCCAGACTGGCAACTGGCAGGCTTACGACATGATTGCAGAAGGCGTCAGCATGATCACCACCAAACAAAACGAGTGGGGGACACTACTGCGTACCAAAGGTATCGACGGCCTGACCGCGCAACTGAAATCAATTTCTCAACAGAAAATCACTCTGGAAGAGAAAAAATAATGAGCGAGTCACTGAGCTGGGTGCAGACGGGCAACACTCTGGTATTAACCGGAGAGTTGGATCAAGACGTACTGCTACCGCTTTGGGAAGTGCGTGAAGAAGCGGTGAAGGGAATTACCTGCATCGATCTTAGCCGCGTGTCCCGCGTTGATACTGGTGGACTGGCGCTGCTGCTCCACCTTATCGATCTGGCGAAAAAGCAGGGCAACAGCGTGACGCTTCAGGGGGTAAACGATAAGGTGTATACCCTGGCAAAGTTGTATAATTTGCCGTCTGATGTCCTGCCTCGTTAAATTTTTTCAGGCTGGATAAGGCGTTAACCGCCTGTCCGGCAAATCCGCCTGCAAGTCGAGCCTTGTTTGATTTATCAGCAAGGCTTTTTGCTTATTTATGCCAGCGCAACTTTGCTCTAAGATGTTTTGCTGGTTTATTAACTGATGAATGAAGATCCCATGGAAAATAATGAAATTCAGAGCGTGCTGATGAACGCTCTCTCCCTCCAGGAAGTCCACGTTTCCGGCGATGGCAGCCACTTTCAGGTTATTGCCGTGGGTGAGATGTTTGACGGCATGAGCCGGGTTAAAAAACAGCAGACGGTTTATGGTCCGCTGATGGAATATATTGCGGATAACCGCATTCATGCTGTGTCGATCAAAGCGTATACCCCTACGGAGTGGGCGCGAGATCGCAAACTGAACGGCTTTTGAGCTATGGGCGATTTGCCGGTAGCGGATATGAATTGTTAACTGAGAACAAACTAAATGGATAAATTTCGTGTTCAGGGGCCAACAAAGCTCCAGGGCGAAGTCACAATTTCCGGCGCTAAAAATGCTGCTCTGCCTATCCTTTTTGCCGCACTACTGGCGGAAGAACCGGTAGAGATCCAGAACGTCCCGAAACTGAAAGACGTTGATACATCAATGAAGCTGCTAAGCCAGCTGGGTGCGAAAGTAGAACGTAATGGGTCTGTGCATATTGACGCCCGCGACGTTAATGTATTCTGCGCACCTTATGATTTGGTCAAAACCATGCGAGCCTCTATCTGGGCGCTGGGGCCGCTGGTGGCACGTTTCGGTCAGGGACAGGTTTCTCTACCTGGTGGTTGTACGATTGGTGCGCGTCCGGTTGATTTGCATATTTCCGGGCTTGAGCAATTAGGCGCAACGATCAAACTGGAAGAAGGTTACGTAAAAGCTTCCGTCGATGGGCGTCTGAAAGGCGCGCATATCGTGATGGATAAAGTCAGCGTCGGCGCAACCGTGACCATCATGTGTGCTGCAACCCTGGCGGAAGGCACCACGATTATTGAAAACGCAGCGCGTGAACCGGAAATTGTCGATACCGCGAACTTCCTGATTACGCTGGGCGCGAAAATTAGCGGTCAGGGCACCGATCGTATCGTCATCGAAGGTGTGGAACGTCTAGGCGGCGGTGTCTATCGCGTGCTGCCGGATCGCATCGAAACCGGCACGTTCCTGGTGGCAGCGGCAATCTCTCGCGGCAAAATTATCTGCCGTAACGCCCAGCCAGATACTCTTGACGCTGTGCTGGCGAAACTGCGTGACGCTGGAGCGGACATTGAAGTAGGTGAGGACTGGATTAGCCTGGATATGCATGGCAACCGTCCGAAGGCTGTTAATGTGCGTACCGCGCCTCATCCGGCTTTCCCGACCGATATGCAGGCTCAGTTCACGCTGCTGAACCTGGTGGCAGAAGGCACCGGATTCATCACCGAAACGGTCTTTGAAAACCGCTTTATGCACGTGCCAGAACTGAGCCGTATGGGCGCGCAAGCCGAGATTGAAAGCAATACCGTTATTTGTCACGGTGTCGAAAAACTTTCCGGCGCACAGGTTATGGCAACCGATCTGCGTGCATCAGCAAGTCTGGTACTGGCTGGCTGTATTGCGGAAGGGACTACGGTTGTTGATCGTATTTATCACATCGATCGCGGCTACGAACGCATTGAAGACAAATTGCGTGCATTAGGTGCGAATATCGAGCGTGTGAAAGGCGAGTAATCGTCTGAAAGCTGGCAGCCCCGTTCGCGGGGCTACCGCCAGACCACTCATTTTTTCGGTTTAGTGTAGCTGCGCATTAACTGCGTTCTGTCGATAAACTCATGTGTCTGCGGATCATGGTAGCGTGATGGCCATATAACCCATGGGTCAGTACCCAGGGCCTTCGCAATAATCATCTCTCCCTTTGGCCACGGGCGCGATAATGCATTTGCCAGCGTCGAGGAACTCAAACCATTTCTGCGAGATTCCGCCGCCATTGACGTTCCCTTCTTGCGCAAACCCGCAATGATGTCAGCGGGATGCCAGTCAATGAAATTACTCTCCATCTTTCCTCACTCCTTAAGTTAGTCGCTTTCATTCAGAACATGTGTTCTGTCGGGCATCACTATACTCCTGATGGCGAATTGCTCTAAAAAGTTCATGTAAATAGCGTGAAGATTCAGAATATATAAAGACAATAACCTGATTATTAAGATGGTATTACACTGAATAAGTATTTTTATGGAACTTACTGGAGTTATCCCGCGCAATGCGCGGGATAAAGGGAAGGAATTAACGATCGCGTTGAACCGCGATGTGTGCAAGGCCGATTAACGCCTCTCGCCACGGGGTATCCGGGAGTATCTGTAACGCTTCGATGGCTTTGTCTGCCTCTTCCTCGGCACGCTGACGCGTCCATTCAAGAGATCCACACGCGTTCATTGCTTCCAGAACCGGTTCCAGAAGATGACGCCCATTGCCTTGCTCAATAGCTGAACGGATCATTTGCGCCTGCTCCGGTGTACCATTATGCATCGCATGTAGCAGCGGCAGCGTCGGTTTACCTTCGTTTAGATCGTCCCCGACGTTTTTACCTAACTGTTCACCATCGGCGCTGTAATCGAGCAAATCGTCGATGAGCTGAAAAGCGGTGCCGAGGTAACGACCATAATTCTGCAGGCCTTTTTCCTCTTCCGGCGTACATCCTGCCAGAATCCCGGAACACTGCGCAGCAGCCTCAAACAGACGTGCAGTTTTGCTGTAGATAACGCGCATGTAGTTTTCTTCGGTGATATCCGGATCGTTAACGTTCATCAGTTGCAGAACTTCACCTTCTGCGATGACGTTTACGGCTTCTGACATCACTTCCAGCACTTTGAGCGAGCCGAGGCTGGTCATCATCTGGAACGCGCGGGTGTAAATAAAATCGCCTACCAGCACGCTGGCAGCATTGCCAAACGCGGCGTTAGCGGTAGCTTTACCACGGCGCATATCTGATTCATCCACAACGTCGTCGTGTAGCAGAGTCGCTGTGTGGATAAACTCGATCAGGGCGGCAATGGTGACATGCGCATTTCCCTCATAGCCAACAGCTCGTGCAGCCAGTACAGCAATCATCGGACGAATACGTTTACCGCCGCCGCTGACGATGTAATAACCTAACTGATTGATCAGTTGGACGTCGGAATTAAGCTGCTCAAGGATTGCCGCATTAACACCCGCCATATCTTGCGCGGTTAACTCATTGATTTTTTCTAAATTCATCGCAAAAGCCGGGCTTTTCGCCCCGATTACCTTACTGTGAACAAAGGCAACTTAGGGTTTATGGTTAGGAATATAGGGTGATTGTACTGAAAAAATGGCACAGATAAACGTTACCGTACAAGTTGTGTTTTTTTTCTTCGTGTATTGACTGTAGCACTTGTCAAAGGCGTGCGTTTTGCGTAATATTCGCGCCCTATTGTGAATATTTATAGCGCACTCTGAATCATTGAAAAGGTGTGCGCGGAAGCGGAGTTTTATATGTACGCGGTTTTCCAAAGTGGTGGTAAACAACACCGAGTAAGCGAAGGTCAGACCGTTCGCCTGGAAAAGCTGGACATCGCAACTGGCGAAACTGTTGAGTTCGCAGAAGTTCTGATGATCGCAAACGGTGAAGAAGTCAAAATCGGCGTTCCTTTCGTTGATGGCGGCGTAATCAAAGCTGAAGTTGTTGCTCACGGTCGTGGCGAGAAAGTTAAAATCGTTAAGTTTCGTCGTCGTAAACACTATCGTAAGCAGCAGGGCCATCGTCAGTGGTTCACTGATGTGAAAATTACTGGCATCAGCGCCTAAGACCTGAGGAGAGATTTCAAATGGCACATAAAAAGGCTGGCGGCTCCACACGTAACGGTCGCGATTCAGAAGCTAAACGCCTGGGCGTTAAGCGTTTCGGTGGCGAATCCGTTCTGGCGGGTAGCATCATCGTTCGTCAACGTGGCACCAAATTCCACGCTGGCACTAACGTAGGTTGCGGTCGTGACCACACTCTGTTTGCTAAAGCAGACGGTAAAGTGAAATTCGAAGTTAAAGGCCCGAAAAACCGTAAATTTATCAGCATCGAAGCTGAATAAGTTTTTCGCGTCCCGGTAACGGATGAAAGCCCCGCAACACGTTGCGGGGCTTTTTACATTCGATAGCCGGTAAAAATGCGCATCGTGCGGCGTTAATCCGCAAATGCGTTTTGCAGGGATTACGGTATGAAGCAGCAGGCAGGCATTGGCATTCTTTTGGCGCTCACCACAGCAATTTGCTGGGGGGCGTTGCCAATCGCAATGAAGCAGGTGCTGGAGGTGATGGAACCTCCGACAATTGTGTTTTACCGTTTCTTGATGGCGAGTATTGGCCTTGGTGCCATTCTTGCGGTGAAGAAGAAGCTGCCGCCATTACATGTGTTTCGTAAGCCACGCTGGGTGATATTACTGGCGGTGGCGACTGCCGGGCTGTTTGGGAATTTCATCCTGTTCAGCTCATCCTTGCAATATCTGAGTCCGACCGCCTCGCAGGTGATTGGGCAACTCTCGCCGGTTGGCATGATGGTTGCCAGCGTATTTATCCTGAAAGAGAAAATGCGCAGCACCCAGGTTGTGGGAGCATTGATGCTCCTGAGCGGCCTGGTGATGTTCTTTAACACCAGTCTGGTCGAGATATTTACAAAGCTCACCGATTACACCTGGGGAGTTATCTTTGGGGTCGGTGCGGCGACGGTTTGGGTGAGTTATGGCGTGGCGCAAAAGGTTTTATTACGTCGGCTGGCCTCACCGCAGATCCTGTTTTTACTGTACACTTTATGTACAATTGCGCTCTTCCCTCTGGCAAAGCCTGGAGTGATAGCGCAGCTTAGCCACTGGCAGCTCGCATGTTTAATTTTTTGCGGACTGAATACGTTGGTAGGATATGGCGCCCTGGCGGAAGCGATGGCTCGCTGGCAGGCAGCGCAGGTGAGCGCGATCATCACGCTCACCCCACTGTTTACGCTGTTTTTTTCAGATCTTTTATCACTGGCCTGGCCCGATTTCTTCGCCAGACCGATGTTAAACCTTTTAGGTTATCTCGGTGCGTTTGTCGTGGTTGCGGGCGCGATGTATTCCGCCATTGGTCATCGTATTTGGGGCGGATTACGTAAGCATACAACGGTGGTATCGCAACCCCGCGCAGGCGAATGATTTACGGAGAATAAAATGAAGTTTGTTGATGAAGCATCGATTCTGGTCGTTGCAGGTGATGGCGGTAATGGTTGCGTGAGCTTCCGCCGCGAAAAATATATTCCGAAAGGCGGCCCGGATGGCGGCGACGGTGGTGACGGCGGTGACGTATGGATGGAAGCCGACGAGAACCTGAATACGCTTATCGATTATCGTTTTGAGAAATCTTTCCGCGCCGAGCGTGGTCAGAATGGCGCAAGCCGCGACTGCACCGGTAAGCGTGGTAAAGACGTGACGATTAAAGTGCCTGTAGGTACGCGTGTTATCGATCAGGGCACCGGCGAAACCATGGGCGATATGACCAAACACGGTCAGCGTCTGCTGGTTGCCAAGGGCGGCTGGCACGGTCTGGGCAATACCCGTTTCAAATCGTCCGTTAACCGTACACCACGGCAGAAAACTAACGGTACGCCGGGCGATAAGCGCGAGCTGCTGCTTGAACTAATGCTGCTGGCTGACGTCGGTATGCTGGGGATGCCAAATGCGGGTAAATCGACATTTATTCGCGCTGTCTCGGCGGCTAAACCGAAAGTAGCGGACTATCCGTTTACCACTCTGGTGCCAAGTCTGGGTGTGGTTCGAATGGACAACGAAAAGAGCTTCGTTGTTGCCGATATTCCAGGGCTGATTGAAGGCGCTGCGGAAGGCGCAGGTCTGGGGATTCGCTTCCTGAAGCACCTGGAACGTTGCCGCGTCCTGTTGCACCTTATCGATATCGATCCGATTGACGGCACCGATCCGGTTGAAAACGCGCGTATTATTATCAGCGAGCTGGAAAAATACAGTCAGGATCTGGCGGCGAAACCGCGTTGGTTAGTCTTCAACAAGATCGATCTGCTGGATAAAGCGGAAGCCGAAGAGAAAGCGAAAGCGATCGCTGAGGCGCTGGGCTGGGAAGATAAATATTATCTGATCTCTGCGGCAAGCGGACTGGGCGTTAAAGATCTCTGCTGGGATGTGATGACCTTTATCATTGAAAACCCGGTCGTGCAGGCCGAAGAAGCGAAACAGCCAGAGAAAGTCGAATTCATGTGGGATGATTATCACCGTCAGCAGCTTGAAGAAATTGCTGAAGAGGATGATGAAGACTGGGATGACGACTGGGACGAAGACGACGAAGAAGGCGTTGAGTTCATTTACAAGCGTTAATTACTGATGACAAACGCCAAATAGCCTGATGCGCTACGCCTTATCAGCCTACAAGAGAATTGCAATATATCAATTTTGTAGGCCGAATCAGGCATTAACGCCGCATCCGGCATAAACAAAGCGCACTTTGTCAATAATCTGAAACCCCGACCATGCGCCGGGGTTTCTTTTTGACTAATTGTTCTGATAAATATCTTTATACAAGCGGCTTTCAAATCGCACTAACGGAATACGGCGATTACGCTGATCCGCCGGTTCTACCGCATAGCCAGAAAGATATTGTACGAACGCCATTCGTTGCCCACTCGCCGTGGTGATGAATCCTGCCAGGTTATACACCCCTTGCAATGACCCTGTTTTCGCTGAGACTTTGCCATCCACGCCTGCCTGATGCAGACCTGCACGGTACTGCAAAGAGCCGTCATAGCCCGCCAGCGGCAGCATAGAGATAAAGTTAAGCTCGTTGTCGTGTTGGGCGATATATTGCAGCACCTGCATCATGGTGGCAGGCGCAATCAGGTTATGGCGTGAAAGTCCCGAGCCGTCGGCAATAATCGTGTTGCCAATATCGACACCGGCTTGCTGGCGCAGGATCTGACGCACGGCGTCCGACCCGGCTCGCCATGTTCCAGGCACATTGAAGCGCGCATGGCCTATCATGCGGAAAACCGCATCGGCGATCATGTTGTCTGATTTTTTCAGCATAATCTTAAGCAGATCATGCAAAGGAGCCGATTGTTTACTGGCAACCACCGTTCCAGGTTCGTTAACCTGAGTCTGGCGCAGCAGTGTTCCGCTCCAGGTGATACCTGCCTGTTTTAACTCATCTTTCAGAATTGCACCGGCATAGCTGGCACCATCTTGCACCGCAAAGGCTAACGGGAGCGGCTCGGAACGTTGTGGCAGGCATCCAGTCAGCGTAAAGCGGTTCAGGTCGCCTGGCACGACATCCAGCTCACAGTATTGCGCTTCGGCAGAACCACGGGGGAGAGTGCGTACCTGGCTGAACATCGTAACGGGGTAATAAGATGCCACGCGTATAAAAGCCATATCACCGGGTTTTTGGGCGCTGTAGAGCGAGACGGAGAAGCAATTGCGGTCAACAATGGCAGCGGCGGGAGGGGCGCTAAAGCATTGTGTCATGTCATTCCATGGCCAGCCGGGAGCTTTATCATGACTGGCAAAAATGGAGGTATCTATGAGTACATTGCCATCGATTTGTGTGACACCAGATTTTTTCAGAGTCGCGACCATATTGCGAATATCCTGACGTTTTAGCGTAGGATCGGCACCAAATCGCGCCACTAAATCGCCTTTAAGCACTCCGTTTTCCACATTGCCTTTGGTTTCAAGCGTAGTGGTAAAACGAAAATCGGGGCCGAGTTGAATCAACGCCGCCAGCGCAGTGATTACTTTTTGCGTACTGGCGGGCAGCGCCATCTGCTGACTGTGGTAATCAATCGTGGGAGCAGACGCGCCGACTCTTTGCACCATCAGGGCAAGGTTGGCACCAGCGGGAAGCTGAGTAATGTACTCATCAACATTTGCGGCCTGGACACTGAACGCTATACAGCTGGTCAATCCGATGATAAATCTGGAAAATCGCATAATCTCGCGCTAACAACCTGGAATCGAGCCGTCATACTACGGCGCAACGCCCTATAAAGTAAACGATGACCCTTCGGGAACTTCAGGGTAAAATGACCATCAAAATGTGAATTGTAGCTGACCTGGAACCTGTTTCCGGGTCGGTATTTTTTTGCTTCTGGCCTGGTGAGGAGTTATGCCGGGCTGACCGAACAGCCGGGGTGGGTGGAGACTCGCCCCATCAGGAATATTCAAGAGGTATAACAAATGCAAGCTATTCCGATGACCTTACGCGGCGCTGAGAAACTACGCGAAGAGCTGGATTTTCTGAAATCTGTGCGCCGTCCTGAAATCATTGCTGCTATCGCGGAAGCGCGTGAACATGGCGACCTGAAAGAGAATGCTGAATACCACGCAGCGCGTGAACAGCAGGGCTTCTGCGAAGGCCGTATCAAAGACATCGAAGCCAAGCTGTCGAACGCGCAGGTGATTGATGTCACCAAAATGCCAAACAATGGTCGCGTTATTTTTGGTGCTACCGTAACGGTGTTGAATCTGGATTCTGATGAAGAACAGACTTATCGCATCGTAGGCGATGACGAAGCTGACTTTAAACAAAACCTGATTTCTGTAAACTCGCCTATCGCTCGTGGCCTGATCGGCAAAGAAGAAGATGATGTTGTGGTCATCAAAACGCCAGGCGGCGAAGTGGAATTTGAAGTAATTAAGGTAGAATACCTGTAAGAATTACCCAATACTCAAAATGTTGATGTATTGTAAAGAAAGGAAAAAGGCCGCTATGCGGCCTTTTATCAACGAACAGAGCGTGGCATTTTGCTCTCCTGCCTGCGGAAAATCCCTCGTTTTACACAGAAAATGTGTGTAACTTTAGGATAATCTTAGCGTGGCAGCGAGATTTTACGTTCTTTAGTTGGGCGATAAAGCACCAGCGTTTTACCGATGACCTGTACATTACAGGCGCCGGTTTCGCGCACGATAGCTTCCACGATCAAGGTTTTAGTTTCGCGATCTTCTGTGGCGATTTTCACCTTGATGAGTTCATGGTGCTCTAACGCTTGTTCAATCTCGGCCAGCACCCCTTCGGTCAAACCATTACTGCCAAGCAGAACAACTGGCTTGAGCGGATGTGCCAGACCTTTCAGGTGTTGTTTTTGTTTAGTACTCAGATTCATCGTATTTTTTTGCTTACGTTGGGATTGAAAACGGGTCATTCTACCGCCATCTCCCATATATCACCAAACAGGCGCGTAAAAATTTACGCAATTGGTTACGATGAGTCATCCCAATGGGAAAGTTAAATGACAGGTAAGAAGCGTTCTGCCAGCTCCAGCCGCTGGCTTCAGGAACACTTTAGCGATAAATATGTTCAACAGGCACAGAAAAAGGGGTTACGTTCCCGTGCCTGGTTTAAACTTGATGAAATACAGCAAAGTGACAAACTCTTTAAACCGGGAATGACGGTTGTCGACCTTGGTGCTGCTCCGGGTGGTTGGTCACAATATGTGGTCACCCAAATTGGCGGTAAAGGCCGCATCATCGCTTGCGATCTTTTACCTATGGATCCTATCGTTGGTGTGGACTTTCTTCAGGGCGATTTTCGTGATGAACTGGTGATGAAAGCACTGCTGGAACGCGTAGGCGACAGCAAAGTTCAGGTTGTCATGTCCGATATGGCACCAAACATGAGCGGAACACCGGCGGTGGATATCCCCCGTGCCATGTATCTGGTGGAACTGGCGCTAGAAATGTGTCGTGATGTGTTAGCGCCGGGTGGCAGTTTTGTAGTGAAGGTGTTCCAGGGCGAAGGTTTCGATGAGTATCTAAGGGAAATTCGCTCCCTGTTTACGAAGGTCAAAGTTCGTAAGCCGGACTCTTCTCGTGCACGTTCGCGGGAAGTGTATATTGTAGCGACCGGGCGTAAACCCTAACCGGGAGATTTCAGACGAAAGTTTGAAAGATGCTGGATATAGAGTATCCTGACGCTGTTTTTAACACAGTTGTAATAAGAGGTTAATCCCTTGAGTGACATGGCGAAAAACCTAATACTCTGGCTGGTCATTGCCGTTGTGCTGATGTCAGTATTCCAGAGCTTTGGGCCCAGCGAGTCTAATGGCCGTAAGGTGGATTACTCTACCTTCCTACAAGAGGTCAATAACGACCAGGTTCGTGAAGCGCGTATCAACGGACGTGAAATCAACGTTACCAAGAAAGATAGTAACCGTTATACCACTTACATTCCGGTTCAGGATCCGAAACTACTGGATAACCTGCTGACCAAGAACGTCAAGGTTGTCGGTGAACCGCCTGAAGAGCCAAGCCTGTTGGCTTCTATCTTCATTTCATGGTTCCCGATGCTGTTGCTGATTGGTGTCTGGATCTTCTTCATGCGTCAAATGCAGGGCGGCGGCGGTAAAGGCGCGATGTCGTTCGGTAAGAGCAAAGCGCGCATGTTGACGGAAGATCAGATCAAAACGACCTTTGCTGATGTTGCGGGTTGCGACGAAGCAAAAGAAGAAGTTGCCGAACTGGTTGAGTATCTGCGTGAGCCGAGCCGCTTCCAGAAACTGGGCGGTAAGATCCCGAAAGGCGTCCTGATGGTCGGTCCTCCGGGTACGGGTAAAACGCTGCTGGCGAAAGCTATTGCAGGTGAAGCGAAAGTTCCGTTCTTTACCATCTCCGGTTCTGACTTCGTAGAAATGTTCGTCGGTGTTGGTGCATCTCGTGTGCGTGACATGTTCGAACAGGCGAAGAAAGCGGCACCGTGCATCATCTTCATCGATGAAATCGACGCCGTAGGCCGCCAGCGTGGCGCTGGTCTGGGTGGTGGTCATGATGAACGTGAACAGACTCTGAACCAGATGCTGGTTGAGATGGACGGCTTCGAAGGTAACGAAGGTATCATCGTTATCGCGGCGACTAACCGTCCGGACGTTCTCGACCCGGCACTGCTGCGTCCTGGTCGTTTCGACCGTCAGGTTGTGGTTGGTCTGCCAGATGTGCGTGGTCGTGAGCAAATCCTGAAAGTTCATATGCGTCGCGTACCGTTGGCGCCAGATGTTGATGCGGCAATTATTGCTCGTGGCACACCAGGCTTCTCCGGTGCAGACCTGGCGAACCTGGTGAACGAAGCTGCACTGTTCGCCGCGCGTGGCAATAAACGTGTCGTTTCGATGGTTGAGTTCGAGAAAGCGAAAGACAAAATCATGATGGGTGCGGAACGTCGCTCCATGGTGATGACGGAAGCGCAGAAAGAATCGACTGCTTACCACGAAGCTGGTCATGCGATTATCGGTCGCCTGGTGCCGGAACACGATCCGGTGCACAAAGTAACGATTATCCCGCGCGGTCGTGCGCTGGGTGTGACCTTCTTCCTGCCTGAAGGCGACGCAATCAGCGCCAGCCGACAGAAACTGGAAAGCCAGATTAGTACCCTGTACGGCGGTCGTCTGGCAGAAGAGATCATCTACGGACCAGAACATGTTTCTACCGGTGCGTCGAACGATATTAAAGTTGCGACTAACCTGGCGCGTAACATGGTGACCCAGTGGGGCTTCTCTGAAAAACTCGGTCCGCTGCTGTATGCGGAAGAAGAAGGTGAAGTTTTCCTCGGTCGTAGCGTGGCGAAAGCAAAACATATGTCCGATGAAACCGCGCGTATCATCGACCAGGAAGTGAAGTCACTGATTGAACGTAACTACAATCGTGCGCGTCAATTGTTGAACGACAACCTGGATATCCTTCATGCGATGAAAGATGCACTCATGAAATATGAGACCATAGATGCACCGCAGATTGATGACTTGATGGCTCGTCGCGATGTACGCCCGCCTGCGGGTTGGGATGAGTCGGGAGCATCTAACAATTCTGACAATAATGGCACACCAAAGGCGCCACGTCCGGTTGATGAACCACGTACGCCAAATCCGGGTAACACCATGTCAGAGCAGTTAGGCGACAAGTAAGTTCCCGTATCAGATGACTGTATTTGTACCGAAAACCCCGGGGCGTGCTCCGGGGTTTTTTCTTATCAATTCATACCAGGGATAACACCATGAAACTCTTTGCCCAGGACACTTCACTGGATCTTAGCCATCCTCACGTGATGGGGATCCTCAACGTCACGCCAGATTCTTTTTCTGATGGCGGTACGCATAACTCACTGATTGATGCAGTGAAACATGCGAATCTGATGATCAACGCTGGCGCGACGATTATCGACGTTGGTGGAGAGTCCACTCGTCCAGGTGCAGCGGAAGTGAGTGTTGAAGAAGAGTTGCAACGTGTTATTCCGGTGGTTGAGGCAATTGCGCAACGATTCGAAGTCTGGATCTCTGTGGATACCTCCAAACCGGAAGTTATCCGTGAATCGGCGAAAGTGGGCGCTCACATCATTAACGATATCCGCTCCCTTTCCGAACCTGGCGCTCTGGAAGCGGCTGCGGAAACTGGTTTACCCGTATGCCTGATGCATATGCAGGGAAATCCAAAGACCATGCAGGAAGCCCCGAAGTATGACGATGTCTTTGCCGAAGTTAATCGCTACTTTATTGAGCAAATAGCACGTTGTGAGCAGGCGGGTATCGCAAAAGAGAAATTGTTGCTCGACCCGGGATTCGGTTTCGGTAAAAATCTCCACCATAACTATTCATTATTGGCGCGTCTGGCTGAATTTCACCATTTCAACCTGCCGCTGTTGGTGGGTATGTCACGAAAATCGATGATTGGACAACTGCTGAACGTGGGGCCGTCCGAACGCCTGAGCGGTAGTCTGGCCTGTGCAGTTATTGCTGCGATGCAGGGCGCGCACATCATTCGTGTTCATGACGTCAAAGAAACCGTAGAAGCGATGCGAGTGGTGGAAGCCACTCTGTCTGCAAAGGAAAACAAACGCTATGAGTAATCGTAAATATTTCGGGACCGACGGGATTCGTGGTCGTGTTGGGGATGCGCCGATCACCCCTGATTTTGTGCTTAAACTGGGCTGGGCTGCGGGTAAAGTACTGGCGCGCCACGGCTCCCGTAAGATCATTATTGGTAAAGACACGCGTATTTCTGGCTATATGCTGGAGTCGGCGCTGGAAGCCGGCCTGGCGGCAGCGGGACTTTCCGCGCTTTTTACTGGCCCGATGCCAACACCGGCAGTGGCTTATCTGACGCGTACCTTCCGCGCAGAGGCCGGGATAGTGATTTCCGCATCGCATAACCCGTTCTACGATAACGGCATTAAATTCTTCTCTATCGACGGCACCAAACTACCGGATGCGGTAGAAGAGGCCATCGAAGCGGAAATGGAAAAAGAGATCAGCTGCGTTGATTCGGCAGAACTGGGTAAAGCCAGCCGTATCGTTGATGCTGCGGGTCGCTATATCGAATTTTGCAAAGCCACATTCCCGAACGAACTTAGCCTCAGTGAACTGAAGATTGTGGTGGATTGCGCCAATGGCGCGACTTATCACATCGCGCCGAACGTGCTGCGCGAGCTGGGAGCGAACGTAATCGCCATCGGTTGTGAGCCGAACGGCGTAAACATCAATGCCGAAGTGGGGGCAACTGATGTTCGTGCGCTACAGGCACGCGTATTGGCTGAAAAAGCGGATCTCGGCATTGCGTTTGACGGCGACGGCGACCGCGTGATTATGGTTGACCATGAAGGCAATAAAGTCGATGGCGATCAGATCATGTATATCATCGCGCGTGAAGGCCTTCGTCAGGGTCAGCTGCGTGGTGGCGCGGTGGGTACATTGATGAGCAACATGGGGCTGGAACTGGCGCTGAAACAGTTAGGCATTCCATTTGCGCGTGCGAAAGTGGGCGACCGCTACGTACTGGAAAAAATGCAGGAAAAAGGCTGGCGTATCGGTGCAGAGAACTCCGGTCATGTGATCCTGCTGGATAAAACCACTACCGGTGACGGCATTGTTGCTGGTTTGCAGGTGCTGGCGGCGATGGCGCGTAACCATATGAGCCTGCACGACCTTTGCAGTGGCATGAAAATGTTCCCGCAGATTCTGGTTAACGTGCGTTATACCGCAGGCAGCGGCGATCCGCTGGAGCATGAGTCAGTTAAAGCCGTGACCGCCGAAGTTGAAGCGGCGCTGGGTAGCCGTGGGCGTGTGCTGTTGCGTAAATCCGGCACCGAGCCGTTAATTCGCGTGATGGTCGAAGGTGAAGACGAAGCGCAGGTCACCGAGTTTGCACACCGTATTGCTGATGCGGTAAAAGCGGTTTAATGCGATAACTAACAGGCTAAAAAGGCGGCGATTGTCGCCTTTGTTTTTCTTATGTACATCGATTTTGCTGTTTTTTTCCGCAGTTGATACAATGCAATAAAATTGCCCTTGCGAAGGTCATTCGCTTTGGTTAGTATTCACACCCGCTTCAGTGGGAAAGATTAAATTTTCTCGCTTTATTGGTTGAAGCATTGGTACGCGGTAACTCCGCAAGGAACAGGTTGATTATGTACGAAGCTCTTTTAGTAGTTTTCCTTATTGTAGCAATTGGCCTTGTTGGTCTGATCATGCTGCAGCAAGGTAAAGGCGCTGATATGGGAGCCTCCTTCGGAGCAGGCGCTTCCGCTACGCTGTTTGGTTCAAGTGGTTCTGGTAACTTCATGACCCGTATGACGGCTGTGCTGGCAACGTTGTTCTTCATCATCAGTCTGGTGCTGGGTAACATCAACATCAACAGCAACAAAACCAATAAAGGTAGCGAATGGGAAAATCTGAGTGCCCCGGTGAAAACCGAACAAACTCAGCCAGCTGCTCCGGCTAAGCCGACCAGCGATATCCCGAACTAAGATAGTATCTGTGCTGAGGTGGTGGAATTGGTAGACACGCTACCTTGAGGTGGTAGTGCCCTAACGGGCTTGTGGGTTCGAGTCCCATCCTCAGTACCAATATTCCGAAAGAAAGACGCTGAAAAGCGTCTTTTTTTGTATCTGTGATCCGTCCTGAATAGCGTTAAACAATGTTTTCTGCATCATTGTTTTCTACAAGCGCAATCGCCCTATGTTGCATAGGTTGTGATTACATAATTGTTGTAGATACAGTTTGAAGGGGCGGAAGATTACCAACAGAGTCCAGAGCATTGATGGATGCGCATAACTCAAATTTGTGAGTGCTCACTCTTCACGCCAAAACCGCAAAATAACGTCAGCAAATTTGTCGGAAATAATCCCCCGGCGGGCTGCCGAGCTAAAATGGCTGCTTCGTAGCGCCGTTGTCCAGTTTTCTGGTGTTCGGTACGCTGAACCGTAATATCCCGTGCTTAAATCATCCGGATCTTCATCAGGCTCGTTCGTCAGCCCTCGTTCGTCTTGTTGCTGGAAGCCGACAAAAATAATATTGGCTAAGACATTCTTTTTATAATTGCCATAAAGAGTTTCGTACGCATGAGGATAATTTTCTTTCCAGTACCAGGTGGTATCGCCGCAGAACCACGGAGCAGCGGAAGTGTTAGTATTCAGAAGCTGAGAACGGTACTGCTTTAAATCCTTCCGAAAAGCTTCAACCATATTATTAAAATATTGAGGGTGTAACGCGTAGTCACTCGTCATTAAGTCAAATTCGCCCTGCATCCAGCATACGCCGAGGAATTTATTCAGCGGATTCTTCGCCAGAGCAGCTCGCGTTCTGTTGACTAAATCCTGATACAGCGGAGTATCCGTTCCCCAACGACATGCATCATAGCTGGCTCCGTGTTGTTCTGAATATGTCCCTTCGCAGCCTGCGGTAAAAGCCGATCCGCCACGGCAACAAGGAACGATGAGAACGCCAGCATTATCAGGAATGAAGGGCAGTAATTTCCGCGCAATATGCAGTGCCTGTCCAACTGTACCGTATTGTGTTTGATGATTCGTTGCCAGAGGATGGTGATAATCCCGCATATCCTGAACATCGTGTGGGCAGTGAGTCAGTGGAATAATGTCATTAAATTGACATGACGGGCCACCGGGATGCGTCTGTGTAAATCTTGCCAGTTGTTTTATTCTGGAGTGAGGCGCATCTTCACTGTCTGGTAACGGGAGTCCTTCGCCATATGCCATGGCATTAGATTGACCGGCAACGGTAAGAACATAGTAATAATCGGGCGATGTTATCGTGTTCATATATATGCGTAATTGAAATGACAACGGGTGATGAGCCATTGAGCGCAGGGCTCCTTTGCTGGAGCCCTGAAAAGTTAGTTTTGCACAGTAACTTTATTATCTTTCACAGAGAGCAACACTGAGTCCGCCACAGCTTTGCCACCCGTAGTTTCACCGCCAATAATCAATAAATTATTATTCCAGGGCAATGATACTCCGTAGGCCCGACCTTGCGACAGTTCGCCAGATTTCTCCCATTTCCCGTTATGCCAAAGATGAATATCGGCGCTATACGATTTTTTCAGACCTTCATGCGCATAGTTCTTACCGTTCTGGTAATTTTCCCGTGAACCTTTGAATCCGGCTCCTCCGGCAAATATAAGAGAGTCATTGCTAATACCTGCAAAACCGCCAGCTACGCCATCCAGTGAGGAGACGGGAGAAAGTTTATTCCATTTTATGCCATTGCCGGTGAAATCAAGCTCAAATACAGCATCAGTTCGCAGCCCTGGTTTTGCTTCGCCATTAATAAGCCAGGTTTTATCACCATTATTTACTACCGCCGCACCAGCCGTGCCGTACCAAGGAGATTCGCCAGCGTAACTCCATTGCTGTGTAGAGGGATCAAAAGACAACAGGAACTTATTGGTAATGACTCCAACT
>NZ_PZKQ01000087.1:0-905 GCF_003046645.1 Escherichia sp. MOD1-EC6475
GGAAATCCTGTCGCAGCAGGAGCAGTGGAATGACCGCTTCATCCGTCTGTTGTGCGAGCTGTCAGAGGAAATGCAGATGCTGGATGAGCGCATATCGCGTCATGACCGGCGTCTTCAGCAGGCGGCACGGGACGATATCCGCATAAAACGGCTGATGGAAATAGAGGGTTTTGGCCCGATAGTGGCGAGTGCTCTGGTGGCTGCCGTGGGCGATGCGAAGCAATTTAAAAACGGTCGGGAAATGTCAGCCTTTATTGGACTGGTTCCGCGACAGCATTCAAGCGGCGGAAAAGAGCGGCTGGGCCATATCAGCAAACGGGGTGACAGTTACCTGAGAACGCTGATAATCCATGGTGCCCGTGCAGTCCTGAGGTTCAGCGCCGGAAAAACAGACAGACGCAGCCTCTGGCTACAGTCGGTGGCAGAAAGACGTAATAACAATATCGCCGCGGTGGCGCTGGCAAATAAAAACATCCGGATAGCGTGGGCAATATTAAGCCGCAGTGAAGAATATCGAGGGGTGGAGAATGCGGCGTAAGCAGCACTGACGTCCCTGTAAGTAAACGAGCAACAAACCTGCCGTAAGCGTGCAAAGTTATAAAGAACTGATGTGTAACAGGTAAGACCGACATCTGGCAAATCCGACCTTATCCATGGCTCCCTGCAAAGCAAAGCCGGCAGGCCGAAAGGAAACAGATGTGCAGATAACATCATGGCCGGGCACGACGGTACCGAATGTGACGCCGGCTATACGAATGCAACTTACTCCCGTTATACAGATGAAAAATAACTTGCACACCGGGAGGTGTCCATATACGGATAAGGCGTTCTCGCCGCATCCGGCAATTATGCACGAATGCCTGATACGATACTAACGCGTTTTATCATGCCAACAAGTCTGTGCC
>NZ_PZKQ01000088.1:0-6512 GCF_003046645.1 Escherichia sp. MOD1-EC6475
GAATTCTGCGGGCTCCCCTTGTTACGACACGCACTCCCTGCCACTCCAGAACGGGAATTTCATCCGACTGATTTTGAACAACCACCAGCTCTGATTCCTGAACTGAAGGTGCATGAACTTTTTCTGATTTAACGTTAGTAGCTTTCATTCTGTGTGCCTCCTTGCGTGCTTCGGCTGCGACGGTTGCGTAATTCAGATGCCCCTGTTCGAGCAGGTATTCGCGGATATCAGACAGCAGGATGCGGTGAACTGCGTTCTTGTCCTTTCTCCGGTAAAGTTGTTTGGTGATCATGAAGTAGTTGGCAATAACGCCCGGTATATCCCTGGTACTGATACAGGCAGTGTGCTGTTCAATTGCCTCGATCATCTCTTCACGGGTAACTAATGACGTTCTCATAGTCCCTCCTGAGCAGAAGCGTTAACAGGGAGGCACCAGTAACTGAGAGAATTGCGCAAATCGGTTGAAAAGCGGGCAGAGAAAATGCAGGGAGCGTCAGGAAGCTGAGAACGGGCCTCATCTTCTGTCGGTGCAATAACGAAGTGATAGTGACGTTTTTGGCAGGAGTAAAAGCGCCAGATAAATTCAGGATGAATTGGGGTAGGGACAGTAGCCATAATGGCAGCCTCCTTTGACTAAGTTAAGGAGCTACCGCGTGAGGTCTCAATCTCAATGGCGGTAGCACTGACTGGGTTGAGACTACCGGCGTCAAAGGGAACCGGCCTGCCTTTCGGCAGCCCAGCCAGCACTACCATTGATTTCGGAGCTAAACGCTACGTATGGCTGTGCGATGGCATGACACAAAAAAAGACGCTTTCGGCGTCTGTGTCGCCTTTGACATTATCCGGGGTCTCAATCCCGGCACCCGTTTTAATGAGGTGCCTGATAAGCATAAACCGAAAATGCCTCAAGGCGCAAGAGGTCAGGTTCAATGTAACATCGGCAGTCAAAAAACACAATTTATTAGAGCAAGTGTTTATTCATTAAGCCATGCCAGAGCTTCATCAACCTGCGCTTCGTCTTCGACGCTAAGCACTTCGTCCTGGGGAACATAATCCGCCAGCATAGCGAAACAATATGTATCCCAATGGTCTGGTGAGTGCAGGTTGAGTTTTTTCTTCATATCCTCCTTACTCATCACCTTCCATTGACCTGCGGAGTTAATCCCTACAGGGATTTTCGACGCTTCCTCAATAGTTTCATTACCCTTATCCAGTCTCATACGACCAGATTTTACGGCCTCTGCGGCTTGAACGTTGGCATAAGCACGTTTATCAAAGTACAGGCTCTTATCTTCACGGCTATGCATCTTTTTACCCCAGCGTATACGCTGTACGGTAATACCATAATACTCGTACATCAGATCCGCCGTTGCTTTACCCAGGCCATCGCCGTCTATCGCTATGGTGATATTGGGGAATCGCTCAGGATTACATTCTGCGAAAATTTTGGCGGCAAGCTGCGTTTCTGTAACGTCTGTGTATTCCAGCATTCGATAGTTGATTACACGGCGTTTATTTCGCTGGCCGGACACCATCATGATATTGATAAAGGACTTATCCCGTCCTGTACCACCAGCAACGTCCACACATGCAAGCCAGCCCCATCCTTTGGCAATCTTGACTTTCCGCCGCGTCGCACGTTCAACCTCATCACGTCCAAGAAGGAAGCCGTCCTGTAATTTAGGGAATAGGCCGCGTACCTTAATCATGTACATAGGGTTATCACGCCCGCCGTACTCCGCCAGCTTCATTTTGATAAATTCTGACGTTACCAGCGGTGATTCCTCACTGTTAAGCGTGATCGCCGTATAAACGCCATCTGGGTTACCAGGACGCTTGGCCAGTTTATGGTGAGTATCGTAGAAATAGCCGCTTGGGCGTGTAGGCTGTGACAGTAATAAGATGCGGTTATCCTGTCCGGTAAGAGCACCGGTGATGATACCGAAAGCTCTATCACTGACACCGGAGGCTTCATCGATAATATACAGAAGATGATCTGCGTGTTCACCGGCGAGAGCTTCTTCACTTCCCAGACGAAAGCCCTTCGGTACTACAGTCCATACACCTTTACCAGTAACCTCATAGAAAGCGGTTTCTGTCAGAACAAAATAATCAGCAAGCCATGGAAAACGGCTGGTGGCAGTAGCCCAGTTTATCTTGATGTACTTGAATATACCGGTCATTACCTGCTGAATTTTGTTCGCAACGATAATGGCGCGGGCACCGGGATACATGATTATGAACAACATGATCATGATAGAAGTCATGTCTGATTTCCCGGTACCGTGACCAGACGAAACAGATGTCTTGCTACCCTGTTCCTGCACAGACTCAATAATCAGATCCTGCTGCCAGGTAGGTGTTTTGCCGAACAAAACATCAGCGGCCGCAATCCAGTCATAACGATATAGCGCCACCAGCTCGCGCCAACGTGGATCCGTTACGCAACTTCTGGCCATTAATCATCATCCCCGTATAGCTTGCGGGTAACTTCTTCGTCTTCCTCCTCGTCTTCGTCTAGGTCTTGTTCCAGCCATGGGTCGTTTGATACACCTTCAGTATCAACATCTCCATAACCGCCTGTATCAACGATATCGGCGATTTCTTCCCTACGCTGCTCAATCCACAATGCGGCATCGGCGCGGCGGTTGGCGGCCCGTTCTCGCGCAACTTTGTCCAGATCTTCAAGAGAAGGGCCACCGACGGCTGTTTGCCTTTCCTCATCATCGGTATTGGTCTTAGGAGCACGCAGATCGGCTTTGATTTGCTCCAGCATCAGGGGCGGCACTTTCCCGCCATGCGCCTCGATGAATTCAGCTGCTTCCAGCACTGACCAGTTATTTTCACGCTTTCGTTCGTATGCCAGCTTAACAATGCCAGCTTGCCCCATAGACAAAGCGTGCTTTTCCGCCTCCCGGCTTTCTTTTCGATAGTTATTCCGGATGCTGTAAATGGTGTTGATCAGGCTGCTTATCTGCGCGGAACAGCTGTTTAGCATGCTCGCGATACGGTATTCAGGCGGAGTACCTTCATCATCGTCTTTTTGCTGCTCGTGCATTTCCTGCACCAGGCGAATACACGTATCCCTGGCGTTCTCCAGCATAAGGAGATGAGAAAGAGACTTTTCCAGAAGAGTGGTTTCCAGAACATCGGCCCCGGACCGACGCAACATAGCGCGAGCGGCCTTCCGCGCTTCAACGTTATCTATCAGGTAATCGCCAGCTTCGAATTCAAAGCGTTCACCATCATCATCCAGGGTGTCGCGTTCCAGGCGATCACGTAAGGTACGGTGGGCGCGGGTGATCACGTCATGATCATCAGAACGATCATTTATGCGCTTATTTTGGCGCTTAGCGTTCTCGACTGCGGCACTGACAACAGCATTAACTTTTTGTTTTTCAGCTATTTCAGCTGCAATATGATCACCTGCATGTTGATCATTAGAGTGATCAATGATCATGCTTTTTAGTGGCTTCCTGACTGGCTTATTTGGCTTGCGGCTGTCCGCTGTCCTGGTGTCTTCTTTGAAGGCACGGAGATAACGACGTGCGGTATTAGGGTTAAGATTAAACTCGGCGGCATACTGTGCGATGGTGTAACCACCATCTCGCGCCAGGCGAGCAAAATTCTTCTTGTGATCGTCCCAGGTCACTTATGCTTCCTTTCGTAAAAACTCTTTTTGACGCGAGGGTAACGAAAGTCACATGTCAAAAGGCCCGGAACGGGCAAGCAATCAATCAGATACGTGCGGATGTGGCATTACCGTAATAACGGTGCTGACGGGCCACCTTATTGAAAAGTTGACGCGCCATTACCCAAGGCTGGTGCTCCCGGCGTTCCTTTTCGTCCTGCGTCATATAGAGTTCGTTCTGGAGTTTTTCATCAAACCGGCGCGGAGCGCGGCTACGGCGAAAGAATTCAGGATTCAGAGAGTGGATCTGAAATCTACGTGGGCGTGTACTGTCATCAATCAAAACAGACGAATACTTAGACACAGCGATAGCTTTTAAGCGCAGATAAACATCGCGCTTATCGACATCCAGATGCGGGTATTCCTTTTCAAGAATTGCTGCGAGTTCTTTCGCTGATAGAAGAGATTTAGTGCGGATCATGTAATCCGCAATCTCGTACGATGTTATTCGTGAGTGATTTATTTCCATGAAGTGGCGTCCCTGCCAGTTAAGTAACATCCTGTCACCTACTGATTAGCCCATGTCAACTAATCAACGTGGAATATAATACCCTCGATTAAAGAAATAGCAATACATTAGAGCAATTTTATCTAACGCTCGACGAGTAACTTGTGATAGCGCCGACTCCAAGCGCGTAATCAAAGAACAATCGTTGATGCATCGCCAGCCTACCGTGCGTCTTCTCCCAATTATCGCGATCACGCTCAATATCACGCTGGCATGACTGGCACAGAGGAATTGCGTAAATGTCATGCGCGCATAATCGACTATGACGAACGATATAAGGCGTAATGTGAGCGCCAGCTCCCGCAGCTCCACAGCCACAGCATGGACGGGAAGCCACAAAGTCCATGTACTCGGGCAATTTTAGCGATTGAAGTTTTGGTATTTTGAAATGCGCCATACCTGGGTCGGAGTCAACATCCACAGGGCATACTTTTGCACGCATCGGCGCGGCGCGTTCTTCCATCATCTGAACATATGCTGTAGCGCGATCGTCATACGGGCGAATATCCGCCTCTTTCAGAGGTCCGCTATCCTGCGGAGCAGCCTTCATCTTATTTATTGATATGCGGCAGACTTCTTCCGGCATCAGGTGCATCATGTTACGCATGAAAGCCCACCAGCACAGCTCCTGAATACTTAAATCATGGCTATCTGAAAGGCCCATTTCCTGACGGGCGACATCCAGTATCCAGTTAACGCGATTATTGTGCAGCGTTTCTTTCAGCTCATTAAAACCACGCATCCGGTAATGGTTATCGTGATGCCAGCACAACAACACCGCGCTATTGTCTCGTTCAGCGTGGACAATATGGTTGTCACACCAACTACGATCTGCGGCCTGGCATTGCCCCTCTTTCCTGCGCAACCACGCCACCAGCGAGTCAATTCCACCAATACGGCGAAACAGTTCATCGCTGTTAAAAAACGGCTGCAACGCCTCATTTGTTGCCATAGTTTGCTCGGAAACAACGAGGCCGTCGTCCATGTGCTCGATTAACTCACGCGGCACCGGCTCCATAATAAATTTACGGCCAGCCTCCACCAGCTTTCTGACTTCCTGATCCACTTTGAATGTGGCGACGCCAAGCTCTTTTTGTACAAAGGGAGTAATTACGGCTTTCACATCACACCTTTCATCACTGATTGGGCTTTATCTGCTGCCCGGCATTCTCTGTTTAAGCACAACCATTTCCTGACGGCATAACACAGCAATAGCAGTCCTGGCTCCAATTTGCTTACCAACCAGGTATTGCTTTACCTCGCGGCGACTCACGCCATCAAGAAGCATCTTTAACGCTTCACGGGACAATTTGTTGTATTTGCGTGCCATTAATCTACTCCGAAGAACCATACAATCTACGTAACGTGTCGGCGACAGAAGATACAGATATCTCGCCAGTCGCAGCACCTACAGTAAGGTCTGCCAGTTCAGGTGAATCAAATACCTGCACCCCGTTACGGCGTAGAAATAACAGCGCACTGTTTAGCGCGGTACGCTTATTGGCATCATTGAATATATGCCCTCTCGCTGTAGCCACCAAGTAGGTGGCGGAGACTTCGAAAAGGTCGGTGATCTCTTCGTAGGCAACTCTGGCCTGAACTCTCCCGATAATGGCCTCTGCCCTACCCGGATCTGACATGCCCGGCAGGCCGCCGTAGCGGTTTATATTCGCATCATGAAGCGCAATAAGTTCTTCCGGTGATATATGCCTCATTATCGGTTAACCAGTTCCTTGTTGGTGGAGTCCAGGGTGTCAAACAGGGATGCAAATTCAGCATCCAGCGCCGCTTTTTTGTAGGCTTCGAAAGTAGCCTTGCTGACAATTACTGCTGGCTCACGGCCTCTGCGGGTGATTTCAACCTCTTCCCCGGCCTCAACATTGTTGAGCACTTCAGAAAGGTTGCCCCGCGCGGTACGGAAGTTAATGGATTGCATAAATACCTCGTGTACTCGTTATGTGTACACAATTATAAACTTCACAGACATAAAGCACCAGCACTTTGCGGCTTAACAAACCTCTAGGCAGGTCATTCGTAGCCTAATGTCCGAACTGCTAAAGCATCCAAGTTGCTGTAGAATCACCGCCAATTACATAAGCCTGAAATAAGTGGATGAAAATGACAAGTATTCAACAACGTGCAGAGCTTCATCGTCAAATCTGGCAAATTGCTAACGATGTCAGAGGTTCGGTCGATGGATGGGATTTTAAGCAATACGTTCTGGGCGCGCTTTTCTACCGTTTTATCAGCGAAAATTTTTCCAGCTATATTGAAGCCGGTGATGACAGCATCTGTTAGGTGATGCTGCCAACT